>CAMQOJ010000154.1 GCA_947003375.1 uncultured Lachnospiraceae bacterium | reverse complement strand
GTCTCCTGGAGGGGGCGTTCGTCTTCGTGCAGACAGAGGGCATGGAGCAGGAGCGGGTGCAGATGGGATGGCACGCCTCCCGGAGGCCGGCCTATGTGCGCTGCTGGTACGAGGAGCCGGAGGCGTGCAGGCAGTTGGTCCTGGACTGCGATGTGGCGCTGTTCGGGGGGACGGATGACGAAAGCTATATAGAAGAAAGGCTCCGGGCCGGGAAGCCGGTGATGCGCGTCAGCGAGCGCCTGTACAAGACAGGGCAGTGGAAGGCCGTGTCCCCCAGAGGGCTGCTGAAAAAGTACCATGACCATACCAGGTACAGGAAATCCCCGGTGTGGCTGTTGTGCGCCGGGGCCTATGTGGCTTCCGACTTCCACATCGTCCGGGCCTATCCCGGGAAGATGTACTGCTGGGGGTATTTTCCGGAGACCAGGCGGTACGACTTGGATGCGTTATTTAGTGGAAAAGGATACGGGGAAGAGAAAATTCCCTATCTGCTCTGGGCGGCCCGGATGATTGACTGGAAGCATCCGGAGCTGGCGGTGGAGACGGCCAGGACGCTGTGGGAGAGAGGGCTGCGCTTCCACATGGACATCATCGGGGACGGAGAGCTGCGGGCCATGGCGGAGGGGCTGGCCAGGGAATACGGGCTGGAGGGCTGCGTCTCCTTTCCGGGGTATCAGCCTCCGGAGGAGGTGCGCCGATATATGGAGCAGGCGGACATCTTCCTCTTCACCAGCGACAGGCAGGAGGGCTGGGGGGCAGTGGCCAATGAGGCTATGAACAGCGGATGCGCTCTGGTGGCCGACCATATGATCGGAGCGGTGCCCTATCTGGTGAAAAATGGGGAGAACGGGCTGATTTATCAGGATGGAAGGGCGGAACAACTCTTTGCGGCGGCGGAACGGCTGGTGCGTGACAGGACGCTCTGCAGGGAATTGGGACGGGCCGCCTATCTGACCATCACCCGGTGCTGGAATGCGGAGAATGCCGCCGGGCGGCTGCTGGATTTGATTGCGGGGATCACGGGGCTGTCCTGCGGAGAGTGAGACGGGGCCAAAGCGGGACAGGACGTTGCGGAGGGAGCCTTGCGGGCTGTCGAAAAGAGCAGATTCTTCCCGTGCGCGCCAGCCGAGGTACTGTCGGAGCGGTTCAGGGGATGAGGCTGAAATGTCCCGCCTGACCGGAAGGGCGGGATAACGAGCGTTCATATTCGTTTTAACGTTTGGAGATTAATAAAATGGAAATACCCTTGATTACGGTCATCGTACCAGTTTATAATATAAAAGATTACCTGCCCAGATGTGTCCGGTCTATCACGGCCCAGACCTATCCTCAGCTGGAGATTATCTTGGTGGACGATGGCTCTACGGATGGCACGGGAGAGCTCTGCGACAGGCTGGCGAAGGAAGATGGGCGCATCAGGGTCTACCATAAAGAGAATGGAGGATCCTCCTCCGCCAGGAACCTGGCTCTGGCTCATGCGGCGGGGGAGTATGTAGGCTTTGTGGACAGCGATGACTATATCGATCCCCGGATGTATGAGCTGCTGATGAAGGGGATTCAGGAATTCCATGTATCCGCGGCGCAGGTGGCCAGGGACGAGATTGATGAAAAGGGGAATCCGCTGCCGGATATCTGCATCCCGCCAAAGGCCCCCACAGCGATTGACGACAGGGAATTTATGGAGGAGCTGCTGATGCACAGGGGAGACTGCTCCTTTTGCACCAAGCTGGTGCGCAGGAATCTGTTTCCGGCGGAAGCCTTTCCGGTGGGGAAACTGAATGAGGATTTCCACCTGCTGGTGCGCATGCTGCCCAGGATGGGAAAGGTGGTGTCCCTGCCGGATCAGGCATACCATGTATTCTACAGGATAGGCAGTAATTCCCGCAAGGCGGATAAGGAGACCTTTTCCCGGGTCTATGCCGACTGCGTGGAAAATGCGGATATGGTGGCGGAAATCGTGAAGAGGGATTATCCGGAGCTGGAGGATACGGCATTTCGGTTCGGGGTTTTCCAGAGGCTGGAATATCTGCTGCATATCCCGATTTCCCAGATGACCAGAGACAATGGAACCTATCGCGGGATTGTGGCATATCTGCGCAGGAACTGGGCGAGGGCCATGGGGAGTAGAATCCTGACGGAGAAGAACAAGGCCTACCACACGTTGTTCGCCATAGCCCCGAAGAGGCTTAGAAGGCTGCATGCGGCATGGAGGCGGAGAGGTTGATTACCGGGGGAAGGGGCGGTTTGCCTTAGAAGGAATTACCAGGGCGTTTTTCGGAATATTATGCTATGCTTACTTAGGGCGAGGCCGGATGACGGCGAAGGACTTTCCAATGTGTTTCATGTCCGCTATGCGGTCAGATAGGAGTGTAGATGAAAAAATATGTAAGATACATATGTGGGATAATGACTGCGGCGGCACTGCTGGCGGCGGATATAAGCTGGCCGGTGGCCCATGCTCAGGAGGATACCGGTCAGGAGATTCTGGAACAGGAAGGACAGGCATCCGGCGAGGCGCAGATGCCCAATGAGGAGGGCGAGGAGGAGACCGAGGAAGGAGGACAGGCTTCGGAGGACGATGCGGCAGGCGAAGGCACCCAGTCCCCGGAGGAGGGACAGGCCCCGGAGGACGACCAGGCCCCGGACGCGGAGCAGACCGGAAACCAGGCCGGGGAGGAAGACCCGCCGGAGGACGGCCAATCCCGCGCCGCAGGAGGCGTGGACGAGGAGACTGCCGAATGGATTCGGCTGGCCGGGGAGGAGCTGGCGGGAATCGCTGCGGAGAGGGACATCATGGCCCTGGTGTATTTAAGCGATGAGTATCCCGTGCGGGTGTCGCCCTCCTATGAAAGCGAGGCGGCGATCACCGTGCTCAGCGGCCAGACAGTGAACATCCTGGACATGGCCGTGGACGAGAATATGGAGGTCTGGCATTATGTGAGGCTGGATTATGAGGGGCGGCAGGTATGCGGCTATGTGCCCAGGACTTATCTGGCCTGTTCGGACGAGCGGTTCCTGGGATGGGAAGAGATGTTCGGCATGAACGCGGCTGCCTATGCCATTGACGGGGAAAAGGCGGCGAATAAGGACATCGAGCAGTTTCCCGAGAGCTACCGCCCGGCGCTGCTGGCGCTGAAAGAGAAGCATCCGAACTGGACGTTTGTCGTGATGAACACGAAGCTGGACTGGCGGAAAACCATTGATGCTGAGCTACAGGATGCGCGGAGCCTGATAGAAAAAGTCTTTCCCGACTGGACAAAGAACGGAAAGTTCGATAATAACTGGTGCTATGCGTCCAGAGCGGCGGTGGAGATGTATATGGATCCCAGGAACGGCCTGACGGAGGACGGTATTTTCCAGTTTGAACAGCTGACCTACAATGAGACGTACCATACGGAGGAAGCGGTGAGGAGTTTCCTGAAGACCACCTTCATGACGGATGAGGGAGGGAAGCTCGCGCCGGGAACGGACAAGACCTACGCAAGGCTGTTTTGGGAAGTGGGCAGCGAGAAGGGGCGCGAGGTCAGCCCTTTCCACCTGGCGGCCAGGGTGTATCAGGAACAGGGGAATGGAACCTCGCCCTTGATTTCGGGAACCTACCCGGGATATGAGGGGTATTACAATTATTTTAACATAGGTGCCTCGGGCAATACAAATGAACTGGTATATGGAAACGGCCTGACATACGCGAAGAACCATGGATGGGACAATGCAGAGAAATCAATCCGGGGCGGGGCAGACGTCATTTCTGCCAACTATATCAAGATGGGGCAGGATACGTTATATCTGCAGAAGTTCAATGTGAATCCGAATGGCGGATATCCCGTTTACAGCCATCAATACATGCAGAATATCCTGGCCCCTACTTCGGAGGGGAAGAAAATCAAAAAACTTTACGAAACGGCAGGCGCGCTGGACAATAGTTTCGTGTTCAAGATTCCGGTTTTCGAGAGCATGCCCGCCCAGCCCTGCGGGGAGCCGGCCGTCTCCATGGAGGTAGTGGTGGCGCTGCCGGAGGGTTATGGGGATTCTGTCATGTGGCTGGACGGCGTGGCGTATAAGGGAGAGCTTCGCGATGGAAGCCTGATTGCTACCGCGTCCGATACGAAGGCGAAGACGGCAGTGGTCTATAAGTACGATAAGAACGATGTACCCGTGGGCATGTATGTCTGGAGCCTGGCCCATAACGGAACCGTATATACGGCCACACCGGAACCGGGGCTGCAGGATTTGCTGACCTATCACGGCTTCTCCATCCGGGTCGCGGGCAAGACAGGGATACGATTCAAGACGGGCATCTCCACGGAGCTGCGGTCGAAGCTGACAAATGCCGGCGTAAACGGCTACAAGCTCAAGGAATACGGCACGCTGGTCATGAACAATGCCAATATGAGCCAGTACCCCATGATAAAGGGTGGGGAGAAAGTGGCGGGAGGCATCTCCTACGGCAAGGACAGCAACGGAAACATGCAGGACGTGGTGTTCGAGATAGTGGACGGACGCTATCGGTTCACTTCCGTGCTGGTGGGGATTCCCGTGGAGCAGTACAAGACGGAATTCGCTTTCCGCGGCTATGCCGTGCTGGAGAAGAACGGCGTGCAGATAACCCTATACGGTCCCGCGAAGGCCAGGAGCATCTACGATTTGGCAAAGGTGCTGCTGGGAAACGGCTCGTATGAGCAGGGGTCGGGGGCCTATGTATTTCTGGAGAAGCTGGTCAGCGATGCGGATGCGCTGAAGACGTCGGCGGAAGGGAATTGAGCAGTTGGTTTAAGATGGCATCGAATGGGAGGATATTATGATGAAAAAATGGAGATATACAATAGCAGCAGGCATACTGCCTTTGGCCCTGCTGGTGGGCTGCGGAGACGGAACCGGCATGGGCATCGGCGGGGTATCCGGCCAGAGCATCATCGATGAAGTGGAGCCGGTGGATGTGACGGAGATTACGGAATCGCCTTCGCCGGAGCCGGAGGAGACTCCGGAGCCGGAGACAGCGGTGCTGTATCATGCGGGCGTGCTGACCCCGGAGGAGGAAAACTCCGTGCTGGAGATTATGAAGACCCTGCTCCAGAATCTGGAGCTTCCGGAGTATATAGGTGAAGGCATCCATACAATAAGCGCGGAAGGATGGCTGGAAACCATGAGCCAGGGAATCTATGAGGGCAGCAGAAGCTATTCCCTGCAGAAAGGGACGGATGTCCTGCTTACCTTGCAGATCGGATATGACATAGAGGGAAAGCCTTACGCCAATGTATTCTATCCGGGAGGGGATGGCAGCGTGCTGGTGCTCAAGCAGGCAGGAAAGGTCACATGGCTGCTACAGACCGGCGTGGCTAACGGGAAATACGAGGGCGGCTTTGAGATATGGCAGTTCGACGGAGAATCCGGCCGCATCGTGCATGAGCAGGGGACTTATGCCGCGGGAATCATCGTGGGCGAATACAGTAAGTCCGAATATACCGGGGGAGCGGGAGAGGCCTTTGACATGTGGACGAACCGGGAGAACTTCGAGTACAAGACGAGCACGACCACCTTTGACGAGAACGGGGAGCCCCTGCCCAGCGCTACGCCTGTTCCCACCCAGAAGCCTGTAACCACCACCCAGAAGCCGCCTGCGCAGACGGCACCGCCTACACAGGCTCCTACCGCTGAGCCCACGCCTGAGCCGGAACCAGAGCCGGCACCGAATCCTCCGGCACCGCCCAGTACGCCAGCGCCTACGCCAGAACCGACCCCAGAGCCGACCCCAGAGCCAACGCCAGAGCCTACAGGCGGAGATACGGATATTGACTGGTCCCCGGATTTGATGTAAGTTTTGTCGAGAGGTGGAAGAGATGTACATCGCCGTGAAAAAAATTATAGACAGAATCCTGGCATTACTTGGCATGATTGTGCTGTCACCGGTTTTTTTGACACTGGTGGCAGCTATTAAGCTGGATTCCAAAGGGCCTGTGCTTTTCAGACAGAAGCGGGTGGGCATCCACAAGACGCATTTCTTCATCCTCAAATTCCGCACCATGCGGGTAGACACGCCGAAGGACATGCCAACACATCTTTTGGAGAATCCTGAGCAGTATATTACTAAGGTGGGCAGATTCCTGCGCAAGAGCAGCCTGGACGAGCTGCCTCAGATTATCAATATCCTGAAGGGGGACATGGCCATCGTAGGCCCCAGGCCCGCGCTGTGGAACCAGTACGATTTGATCGAGGAGCGGGACAGGTACGGGGCCAATGACGTGCTCCCGGGCCTCACCGGCTGGGCCCAGGTCAATGGCCGGGACGAGCTGCCCATTCCCGTGAAGGCGAAGCTGGACGGGGAATATGTGGAAAAGATGGGATTTGCCATGGACATAAGGTGCCTGGTCAGGACCGTGGCTTCCGTGGTGCGGCAGGACGGTGTGGTGGAGGGCGGAACTGGTACGCTGGAAGAGAAGAAGCATTGACATGCGAGGTACAGGAGAGGGGGATGCAATGGAGATCAGGAAGTTCTCGAAGATTCCGCTGAATCGAATCATCGCGCTGGTGCTGATGGACATCATGTGTATCGTGGTGACATCCTTCGGAGCGCTGTATATCCGGTATGAATTCAGCTTTCAGAGCATAGACCCTGTCTTTCTGCAAAGCTATGAGAATATCATGGTGCCCAATGTCCTGATGACATTGTCTTTTTTTGTTATATGGAAACTTTATAAAAGCGTATGGCGCTACGCCAGCGCCAATGAGCTGATCAATATCATCATGGCCGCCGTCTGCGCCTCCCTGGTCCAGCTTATCTTCTGCTCCGCTACGGGGAACAGGATGCCCAGGAGCTACTATGTGCTGTACTGCTTCCTGCTGACCACGGCCACCTGCTGCATCCGGTTCGGCTACCGGATCCTGCGCATCATCAATAATAAGCGGGCCAGCATGGTGGAGCGCAAGCAGAAGGTAAGCACTATGATCATCGGGGCGGGAGCGGCCTGCAATATGATTCTGAAGGAGCTGGAGAGCAGCCAGTACCTGAACCTGTGCGCCAGGTGCATCATCGACGACCAGCCCGGCTGCCACGGAAAGCTGATGCGGGGCGTCCCCATCGTAGGGGGCAGGGACTGTATCCTGGACGCGGTGGAGCAGTACGGGATCGACGAGATTATCTTCGCCATTCCCTCGGCCAATACCCAGACCAAAAAGGAAATCCTGGACATCTGCAAGGAATCCGGGTGCAAGCTGCGGACAGTGCCCGGCACTTATCAGCTGATCAACGGGGACGTGTCCGTGTCCGCTTTAAAGGAAGTGGAGATAGAGGACCTCCTGGGGCGGGAGCCCATAGAGATCAATTCGGAGGAAGTCCTGGGCTATGTCAGGGATCGGGTGGTGCTGGTCACGGGCGGGGGCGGCTCCATCGGCGGGGAGCTGTGCAGGCAGATTGCCGCCCACAGCCCCAGGAAGCTGATTATCCTGGACATCTATGAGAACAACGCCTATGAGATACAGCAGGAGCTGATCCGCAGATATCCGGAGCTGAACCTGGTGGTGCTGATTGGGTCTGTGCGCAATACCAATCGAGTGAATTCGATTTTTGAGACATATCGGCCTGAAATCGTGTACCACGCGGCGGCCCACAAGCATGTGCCCCTGATGGAGGACAGCCCCAACGAGGCCATCAAGAACAATGTGATGGGGACCTACAAAATCGCCACGGCTGCGGACAGGTACGGCGTGGACAGGTTCGTGCTGATATCCACGGACAAGGCGGTGAACCCTGCCAATGTGATGGGGGCCTCCAAGCGCATCTGCGAGATGATTGTCCAGATGATGAACCGGAAATCCGGGACGAATTTCGTGGCGGTGCGGTTCGGGAACGTGCTGGGGAGCAATGGAAGCGTGATCCCGCTGTTCAAGCAGCAGATTGCGGAGGGCGGCCCGGTGACGGTGACGGATCCGGAGATCATCCGCTATTTCATGACCATCCCGGAGGCCGTGTCCCTGGTGCTGCAGGCGGGGGCCTATGCCAGGGGCGGGGAGATATTCGTCCTGGACATGGGGGAGCCCATGAAGATTTTGGATCTGGCGGTGAACCTGATCAAGCTTTCGGGGTATCGGCCCGGGGAGGACATTGAGATCAGGTTCACCGGGCTGCGGCCGGGGGAGAAGATGTACGAGGAGCTTTTGATACAGCAGGAGAACCTGGAGAAGACGGCGAATAGGATGATTTTCATCGAAAAACCGACTTATTTCAATGAGGAGATTTTCGAGAGGCAGCTGGAGAAGCTGATTGTCGCCGCGAAGAGGGAGTCCTCGGATATCCGGCGGGAGATTCGGGAGATTGTGGGCACATATCGAGCGGAGGGCGATGCGGAGTGAAGGGCCAGCCGAGGGCGCCGCGCCGACACATCGGTGTATTGATTTAACGAGGAATCAGTGGCTGTGCAGGACGCGGAAATCCGGGGACGGACAGAACGGAAGGCGCTGCGCCGTGGCCGGAAGCGGCGAAGAGGATTGGAAGGGAAGCCATGCAGGGCGGGGCAGCTGCTGTGCGCGTCTGTACAGCGGAGGAGAGCTGAGGCGGCCGAAGCCTGAGTTTGTACGGGATACAGGGAATGCAGCGCGCGGAAGGAGGGGCCGGGATGAAGAGAGTCTTGATTACCGGGGCGGGGAGCTATATCGGCACTGCCTTTGAGAGCTGGATAGCCGGACGTTCCGATTCTATCGTCACAGAGACGCTGGGCATGCGGGACGGGGCCTGGCAGGGGCATGATTTTCACGGATACGACAGCGTCTTCCATGTGGCGGGGCTGGCCCATGCGGATGTGGGGAAGGTGTCGGAGGAGACGAAGGAGCTGTACTATAAGG
>CAMQOJ010000153.1 GCA_947003375.1 uncultured Lachnospiraceae bacterium | reverse complement strand
CCTGTACACTGCTGTGGCGGAAGTTGTCGGAATCGGCTTTCATTGTAAGCCTGTAAATGCCGACTGTATAATTTTTGTCCATGTCATCATAAAATCCGGCTTTCCGCAGAATCCTCTCGGTGACAAAGTCCTTTCTGGTTCGGTTCGCTTCGACAACGGCGCTGATCATATTGTTTGGTACGTTATCGTAATTGGCCAGTAGCTGTTTCGTGTCTTTGGGGAGACAGTAGCCGCCATATCCAAAAGAAGGATTATTGTAGAAGTCGCCTATTCTGGGATCCAGACCGATTCCCTCTATGATTTGCCTGCTGTCCAGTCCCCTTATCTCCGTGTATGTATCCAATTCATTAAAGAAAGCGACACGAAGGGCTAAGTAAGTATTAGCAAATAACTTTATTGCTTCGGCTTCTGTTAAATCAGTAAGCAATATGGGCACATCTTTCTTGATGGCACCTTCCTTCAAGAGTTCTGAAAATTGTCGTGCCTTTTCGTAAAGCGATTCGTCTCCTCTGGGAGCGGCTACGATTATCCTCGAGGGGTATAAATTATCATATAATGCCCTTCCTTCCCTTAAGAATTCCGGTGAAAACAAAATATTGCTACACCGCAGCTTCTCGCGGACAGAAACAGTATAGCCCACAGGCACTGTGGATTTGATGACTATGATAGCATTCGGATTGTGCTCAACCACCTGTCGGATTACTGCTTCCACAGAAGTAGTGTCAAAATGATTCTTTTCTGGGTCGTAATTGGTGGGAGTGGATATGATGACATAGTCTGCATCGGAATAAGCTGAGCCAGCATCCACCGTAGCCGTCAGATCTAAATCCTTTGTCAAAAGATAGTCCTCAATCTCCTTGTCTGCAATCGGCGATTTATGCTGATTGATTAGATTGATTTTTTCCTGGATGACATCAACAAGTGTTACCTGATTATGCTGTGCCAATAAAACAGCATTTGACAAACCTACATATCCAGCTCCGGCTATAGTAATTTTCATCTTATAATCCTCTTGTGAAATGGGCAGCCACAATGTTTTACTCTGATAATCCGCAATTATCTGCTATTGGCGAACGCCCTGAATGCCGATTTGGTGGAAAAATCTTAAAAAAAGGAAATACTACTTGAAAATATCACCCATGTATTGTATGATTTGGTATAATGGCTGTTCGAAAGATGGGGTGAATGGACAGATTTCGCAGCCAGAAGAGGGCAAATCATTTGGTTTACGGGTTATATTTAGTATATAGCCATTAATGGACACATGATAATTGCGGATTATCAGTTGGTAGCATTCACAACAGGAATCCTGAGACATTAAGGCTGGATAATGGCGCGTTATCAGGCGTTCGCCCCTTCAGGCCCAGGGGTTCCGGATGGAGACATGAGATGGTACGAAAGGTCAAGGAGCTATATGCATACAGGGACATGGTGAGGAGCCTGGTCAGGCGGGAGCTCAGGGGGCGCTACAAGGGCTCCGTGCTCGGCTTCCTCTGGACGTACATCAACCCCCTGTGCCAGGTGGTGGTCTACTCCGCGGTGTTCTCCGTGATATTCCGGGTCCAGATAGAGAAGTTCTACCTCTATCTGATTATCGGCATGATGCCCTGGACCTTCTTCAACACCTGCGTCCAGGGGGGCACGACCTGCGTCCGCGCCCAGGCCGAAATGGTCAAGAAGATCGCCTTCCCCAGGGAGGTAATCCCCATCTCCTACGTGACCAGCGCCTTCGTGAACATGCTCTTCAGCTTCGCCATCGTCTTCCTGGCCGTGCTGGTGTCCGGCTTCGGGTTCCGCTGGGAGGCGATGCTCTACCTCCCCCTGGTGATGCTCCTGGAGTACCTGCTGGCATTGGGCATCGCCTTGGCGCTGTCGGCGGCCACGGTATACTTCCGGGACATGGAGCAGATCGTCAGCGTGCTCATGATGGCATGGATCTATGTCACCCCGATCATGTACACGGTCGACTACGTGCCGGAGCAGTACAGGCGGCTGATCATGCTCAACCCCATGACTCCCATAGTGGAGATGTTCCACCAGATACTGTACTACCGGATAGAGCCCACCGGCCCCTACCTGGCGCTGGCAGGGACCTACAGCTGCGCCGCCTTCTTGGCCGGGGCATTGGTTTTCATGGTCCTCGAGAGGAACTTCGCGGAGGAGATGTAAGTGGAGAAGGATGCATTGGCACTAAGCCAGGATATCGCCATAGACGTGGATAATGTAAGGAAGCGCTTCAGGTCCTACCAGGACAAGGCGGCCTCCCTGAAGGAGCGCTTCATAAGCCCTTCCCGCACAAGGCACAGGGACGTCACGGTGCTGGACGGGATAAGCTTCCAGGTGCGCAGGGGGGAGGCTGTAGGCCTGATTGGGAAGAACGGCTGCGGAAAGAGCACCACCCTGAAGCTCCTGACCAGGATACTGTACCCCAACGAAGGGCGGGTCACGGTGAACGGCCGGGTGTCCAGCCTCATAGAGCTGGGGGCCGGCTTCCATCCTGACATGACAGGCAGGGAGAACATCTACACCAACGCCTCCATCTTCGGGCTCACCAGGAAGGAGATCTCGAAGCGGATGGACGCCATCATCCGGTTCTCCGAGCTGGAGGGCTTCATCGACAGCCCGGTGAGGACCTATTCCTCGGGCATGTACATGCGGCTGGCCTTCGCCGTGGCCATCAACGTGGACGCGGACGTGCTGCTGGTCGACGAGATCCTGGCGGTAGGCGACGCCGCCTTCCAGAGGAAGTGCTTCGAGAGGCTCAAGGAGATCAAGGGGAACGGCACCACCATCGTGATAGTCTCCCATTCCATGGAGCAGATGTACAAGATATGCGACCGGTTGATCTGGATAGAGGACGGCGCGATCCGGGAGGAGGGCACGCCCAAGTTCATAGGCGAGGCGTACCTGGCGGCCATGGAGGGCCGGCGGCTGGACCGCATAGAGTTCGAGGAGCAGCAGCAGAAGGCGGAGCTGGAGAAACGGATACGGGAGGAGCAGGAAAGGCTCCGGAAGGAACAGGAGGAGCAACACCGGAAGGAAGCCCAGGAACAGGAAGAACGTAGGCGCAGGGACGCCGCCAGAGCGCAAAAAGAAGAGAATGACCGCAAGCGCAGGGAGGAGCTGGCGGAGATGAAGCGCAGGCAGAAAGAATTAGAGCGGAATGAGACGCTGAAAACAGTCAGCCCCTTCTGTAGACCAGGTTCGAGAAGAGGCGGCAACGGGCAGTGCCTGATATCAAAGATACAGGTATTGGACGATGGCGGACAGGCCGTCCAGGTTATTGAAACTGGTGCAAAATATGTCATCGAAGTGATTCTGGAGAATCCGAACCGACTGAAGGAAGTCGTACTTGCGGTGGGGTTCACCCGCGAAGATGGAGTGTATTGCTATGGGACCTACACGAATGTCCATGAGCATAAGGGCAAACCGGAGGGAGCTCCAATCCGGTTCCGGTTCGAGAACCAGTTCCTGAACGGGAAGTACCTCCTGGATTTTTGGGTGCAATCCCCTGAAAAAGTCATCTATGACGAGATACTGGGGTTGATGTTGCTGGAATCGAAGTCTGCAGATACGAAGCAGCGCGGTATCTTTAATATGTGGCATGAATGGGAGTAAATCGGTATGAGCTACAATATAGCTGCATTTGGCGCTTTTGATATCAACAGCTTGGGTGATATGTTGTTTCCCAAAGCTTTGGAAATTGAACTGAGCAAAAGGCTGGTCATAAATAATATCATCTTCTTTAGCCCAACCAGCGCCCAATCTGCATATAGCTCAGATTACAAAATATTTCCGTATGAGAGGTTCGAAGAACTCCATCGGGAATACAGTTTTGATGCGGTCATTGTCGGAGGTGGAGAACTTCTCCATTATAACGCAATCAACTTTACGGATATCCATGGCGAGACCATCTCATACCAAAACGGAAGAATATGGCGCTATCCTGTCGAAATGGGAAAGAAGCATGGGCTTAGGGTTCTGTTCAACAGTGTCGGAATGCCGCATGACATAACTGACAAAGACAAAGAACTGCTGGCGGGCCTTGCTTATATATCGTTCAGAGACAGATATTCCTTTTATAGGTTTTATGGCAGGCGAAATGTTTCAGGCAACAATATGGTGCCGGATTCCCTATGGAACCTGGACGAATATTTCCCGGCCATTACTGCCAGGGAAAATAGTCTCTGCGCTCATCGGACAATCGGATTGGAACAGGATAGCAGATATGTCGCATTCCAGATGGGAACCCTCGATAATTGGGAAGATATCTATAAATGCGTGCTTGATTATTGCCGCAAGAACAATCTGAAACTTGTAGCCTTCGCAATCAATTGGTGTCATGACGACAAAGTTGTAATTGAAAGACTGTCAATGGCAAATGAATCTGATTGTTTCATTATAAACAGAATCCTACAGGTGGAGGAAATAATGTCCATCATAGCAGGTGCTGATACGCTTGTCTGTACAAGCTTTCACGGCACATTGCTTGGATGCCTCAGCAAAGTCAGGACACTCGTCTACAATATGTACTCGGATTTTGTAAGCAAGATGGACGGACTTGCCGATTGGCTCGGAAAACGCGATTTCTTAATTGACAATATAGAGCAGTTGAAGGCCGCACTCTGGTATGCCCCCAATTATAGTCCGGAACTTCCGCTTACTAAAATCAAAGGAAGGCTAATGGCCCATTTCGACCATATGGCGCATGTCATTTCCGGAACCGTAGAAAGTTCGGGCCATGATGCTATACGGCCCGCCGTCCACCCACTTAATTTTGACAGAAGCTTTTTTGAATGGAACCGACATGATGGTTCACTTGCCTGGAGGACTGTAATATCAATAAGCGCAACTGATGCTTATAAGATAGAGGAACATATAGAGCACAACGGTCCACTGCTATGGGCCTTTAAATCGCTGGCCTTTATCACGATTCACGTAGATTCTCCCAATATGGCATCCGGAGATGTAGATGGGCATGGCAGATGTTATGACAGATATATACAGTTCAACATAGCAGATGCCGGAGAGGATATCCTTATTTGCTACCATAAAACTGTAAAAGAACAGGATGAAGATTTCTCCGAGCTGTTGCGCCGGTACTGGAATAAAGCAGCCCATGTGAGGCTTTTGGAAGAAAAAGAACGATGCTATCTGGAAAACGAGAAAAAGTTCGCCTCCCTGTCCAGCAATAACCTGGCTCTCACAAAAGAAAATATTGTGTTGAAGGAATTTGAGAAAAAAGCTGCTGAACTGTTAAGCGAAAATCAGGCCTTAGCAAAAGAGAACAATGCACTAAAAGAAATCAATATCCTGGAGCTGGAGGCAAATGCCAAACTAAAGCGGAATATGGATTCTCTTGAAGAAGAAAATCTACAGTTGAGAGATGCTATGAGCCAGTATCAGTCCGTCACTGAAGGCATGGATGAAACAATTGCCAATCTGCGTCAGACCATCCTGAACAAGGAGGGCCATATCCAGCTTCTCCTTGAAACAGAGCGGGAGTATGAGCGCGAAAAACGTTCCCGTACCTACCGCATGGCGCTGGCGTTCCGCAGGATAAGTGTCTTCCTCCTGCCGGTGGACAGCAAGAGGCGCTTCTTCTGCAAGCTCCTGGCAAAAGCCGCCCGCCATCCCATAAGGATGGCCCGCATGGTCAATCCCAGGAGGGTAAGGAACTGCTTTACCATCCTGAAGACCGAGGGGACCAGCAGCGCGTCCAGCCACCTGCGGCTGGTGGAGGAGTTCGAGCGTTCCGGTTCCGTGGACGGGGCCATGGAGAAGCTGGACGTGACACAGGTGGAAGGCGGCGCGGGGCAGCCCCATGCCCTGGAGGACTACGCGCCCCTGCAGTTCGTGCTGCCCGAGGATCCGCTCGTGACCATAGTAATCCCGGTCTATAACCAGTTCGACTATACCTACCACTGCCTGGAGTCCATTTTGAAGCATAGCAGAGACGTCTCCTATGAGGTCCTGCTGGCGGACGACTGCTCCACCGACCTGACGCGGGAGATAGGGAAGGCCATCTCCGGCATACGCATCGTCCGCAACCAGGAGAACCTCCGTTTCCTGCTGAACTGTAACAACGCGGCCGCCCAGGCAAGGGGGAGGTACATCCTGTTCCTGAACAACGACACCCAGGTGCAGGCCGACTGGCTGCGGCCGCTCGTGGAGCTGATGGAGGGCGACCCCACCGTGGGGCTCACCGGCTCCAAGCTGGTCTACTCGGACGGGCACCTCCAGGAGGCGGGGGGCATCTTCTGGAACGATGCATCCGCCTGGAACTATGGGCACATGCAGAACCCGGAGGATCCCGAGTACAACTATGTCAAGGAGGTCGACTACATCTCCGGCGCGGCCATCATGGTCCGCCGCAGCCTGTGGGAGGAGATCGGCGGCTTCGACCCGCGCTACGCCCCGGCATACTATGAAGACCCGGACCTGGCCTTCGAGGTCAGGAGGCATGGCTACAGGGTGGTCTACCAGCCGCTCTCTGTTGTGGTGCACTTCGAGGGGATCTCGAACGGGACGGACGTCTCCACAGGCCAGAAGGCCTACCAGGCCGTGAACCAGAAGAAGTTCTATGAGAAGTGGAGGGACGTGCTGGAGAAGGAGCATTTCCCGAACGGGAAGGATGTGTTCCTCGCAAAGGACCGCAGCCGCAACAAAAAGCATATCCTGGTGGTGGATCACTACGTCCCCCACTACGACAAGGACGCCGGCGGGAAATGCACCTACATGTACCTCCTGCTGTTCGTCAGAATGGGCTTCAAGGTCACCTTCATAGGGGACAACTTCTATAAGCATGAGCCCTACACCACAGACCTGAACCAGCATGGCATCGAGGTGCTGTACGGCAACTACTACTTCAACAACTGGAAGGAATGGCTCGCGGACAACCTGCACTATTTCGACTATGTCTATCTGCAGAGGCCGCACATCTCCATCAAGTATATAGACCTGGTGAAGAGGCACGGCCGCGCGAAGGTGTTCTATTTCGCCCACGACCTGCACCATATCAGGGAGTACCGGGAGTACATGCTGACCCATGACGAGGAGAGGCTGAAGTCTTCCGAGCGCTGGAAGAAGATAGAGCATGAGCTTTTCGAAAAGGCAGATGTGGGGCATGTGGTGGGCAGCTACGAACAGGGAATCATGCAGGAGGCCTTCCCTGGGAAGCCGATCCGCAACATACCGCTCTATATATATGAAGACATGCCGCTGGACATCAACAAGGACTTCCGGGAGAGGCATGGCCTGCTCTATGTGGGCGGCTTCGGGCATCCGCCTAACATCGATGCGGTATTATGGTTCGGGAAGGAGGTCTTCCCGAAAATCCTGGAAAGGCATCCGGACATGAGGTGGCATGTGGTCGGCGGGAAGGTCCCTGTGGAGATTCAGGACATGGCAAACGACAACGTCATCATAGAAGGCTTCCTGCCGGATGAAGGCCTGCATGCGCTGTACCGGGAATGCCGCATGGCGGTGGTGCCGCTGAGGGTAGGGGCAGGCGTCAAGGGCAAGGTCGTGGAGGCGGCGTACTTCCAGATACCCTTGGTCACGACCACCATAGGGGCGGAAGGGCTGGATGCGGGGATGGGGAATATGGTAGTGGAGGATGACGCTGACCGGATGGCAGATATCATCTGTGGCTTATACTCAGATTATGACAGGCTTAAAGAGATGTCGGATGCAGGGAAAGTCTTTATTCAAAAGTATTTCACTGTAGACGAGGCTGAGAGAGTTTTAGAATTAGACATAACAACTTGGTAGGTAGTTTTAGGCAACAAAGATAAAACACATTTGTTTCCTATAATATGTATACGGAATGGGAGGCCAATTTTACGTGAGATTTGTGGCTAAGAATCTAGTAGCGTTTAAAGAAAAATACTTTATGGAATTTCTTTGTCTAATTATCCTAGTCATAATGTCATTTGTTCTATGCTGGCATTTACCTTTTACAAAGTTATCAGGTGATGTAGGTGATTACGCTTATGGTGTATATTGTTCTATGGCACACTCCCTGGCAGAAGGAGAATACCCATTCTGGAATCCAAATTTAATGATGGGAATACCTAATACCGCAATTACATCTTCTCAAATATTTTATCCCATCACATTATTGATGTGCCGTATATTTTATAACACAGAGACAGGATATTTATCACCACAAATCTTAAATGCGCTTATGTCTATCCATTTAAGCGTATTTGCATGCTCCAGCTACTACCTGCTACGTATACTAAAGATTCGAAGCACCTTTTCCTTTATGGTCAGCGTCCTTATTAGCTCTTCTAGTATGATTTATTATGTTATCCATTGGACTGCATTATTCAGCGGTTATGCCTATATGCCCCTTATGTGGGCTTTAAGCATACAATTTATGGATAATGTAGATTGCCCGAAACGCTGGAAATACTGTGCTCTTAATGGATTAGTGATTGGACTGATTGGACTTGCCTGTGCCTCTCATAGTTTACTTTTCGCCTTGCTTCAATATGGGATTTTATACATTACCTATTTGTGGAAATATCGAAAAAGCAAAACCAGTTTAGTGGATTTGACTATAACTAGCATAATTTCAGGGTTGATAGCAGGTGCAATCAGCATTCCTGTTTTATTGCCGTTTATTGAATTTTTAAAGAAATCATACCGTTTTGTTTCTGATGGGAGTGTACAGGGCATATCCTCAATGTCTTATTATGCCTTTTCAGAAGCAGCTGTTGATAGCACAGGGTTTACAGGTTTATTAGGAAATAATATTGGTAGATTAGGAATAACAATCTCATTTACATTATTAGTTTTTGCAGGTTTTTTTATAAAGAATAAAGTTAAGCCC
>CAMQOJ010000152.1 GCA_947003375.1 uncultured Lachnospiraceae bacterium | reverse complement strand
ATCCTATCATGGTGCAGGGCCCGGGGCCCGGAAGGCAGGAAAACTTTTATGAAGATAGCCATCGCAGGAAAGCCGGAGAAGACAACGAATTATATCAGGTATGTGGAATCCATCGGGGCCGTGCCCATGGTGACATTACTCGCGTCAGAGATAAGCGATTGCCGCGGGCTGCTGCTTCCGGGCGGAGGCGACATCACTCCCGCCTTCTACGGAGAGCGCAATCACGGCTCCGCTGACATCGACACAGAGCTGGACATCCTGCAGCTCCAGGCCTTCGACCTAGCGGTGCAGACCGGCATGCCTGTCCTGGGCATCTGCAAGGGGCTGCAGATCATCAATGTGGGGCTGGGCGGGACATTGGTGCAGGATTTGGAGCCGGACATGGGGGAGCGGCATCGTTATGATGAGGGGGACAAATATCATGACTCTGTAATCGAAAGGGCTTCCTGGCTGTACAGTCTGTACGGCGGTGAAGCCACTGTGAACAGCGCCCACCACCAGGCGATTGCCAGGCTGGGAAAGGGGCTGTCGGTGGCATCGCGCTGTCCGTTGGATGGGTGCATCGAGGCCATAGGCCATGGGAGCCTGCCTGTCGTGGGCGTACAGTGGCATCCGGAGAGGATTGATTTTGAGAGGTCGGGGACGGATGGGAGGCGGGTGCTGGAGTATTTTGTTTCGTTGATTTATACTGCATAACGCTGAATACTGCCTAATGTAATCATGCGCTCGAACCAGTCAGCGTTATGCAGTCTGGTTTCACGGCAAGTGAAACCGTTAAGCAGTATATACTGCTCGCGAATTCAAAGCATTGTCTATATCTGTTCACCGTTAAGGAAAAACCTTTTCCATTCAGATGACTGCCATGATTTTTACATAATCCTCCGATTTGTCCCGCATGATGTGCAGGCCTTTTTCCAGTTCTTCCAGGGAAAACCTGTGCGAAATAAGCCGACCTGGCATCAAATCCTTACGGGAAAGCCGCTCCAGCGCATAATGCCAGTCATCCGACGCTTTATGGGAAAAGGAAGAATTCCAGGTGCCCGTGACGGTAAGCTGATTCCGCAGGATTTTCCAGTAGACCTCCCTCTCCAGCGCCATGTCCGAGGCCGGATTCCCCACCAGGCAGATCCTCCCCGCCGGGGCAGCGCTGTCCACCGCCTGGCGCAGGGTCTCGTTCCTTCCTACGCACTCGAAGATGACATCCGCTCCCCGGCCGCCTGTCCGCTCCAGAATCCATCTGCCCGCGTCCTGTGCCCTGCTGTCGCAGTAGGCTTCTGCCGACAGGCCCAGCTCCAGAATCTTCTGTCTCTGGAAGTCCTTATTGCCGATTACCAGAATCCTGCCACCGGAGCCTCCTGATTTCCTCCGCGATTTCCCTCTCTCCAACAGCAGCGCCGTGAGCAGAAGCCCTATGGTTCCCAGGCCGCAGACTACAATCGTCTCCTCCACGCCTGTCCCGGCGGACAAAATCCCTTCGACAGCCTGGGGAGCTACCGCATCCGTCTGTGGCTGATTCATACTCTGTCCTCTGCCGTCCGTTTCCGCTGTCAGCGCCTGTTCAGGCTTTCTCGATTCTCCGTGTGTTGTCTGCCCTGATGCGTTCACAGCTCCTGTCGGCCCGGACTCCGACCAGTCAGACTTTGCAGAACCTCCGTGTGTGACCTGCCCTGATACATTCACATCCCCTGTCGGGCCAGCATCCGACCAATCAGATTCTGTAGAACCTCCCTGCATGACCTGCCCTGATGCATTCACAGCTCCTGTCGGCCCGGACTCCGCTCGAGATTCCTCCGGCAGCACCCTCCTCATGGCATGGACTGCCACCGCCATAGGCTCCAGCATGGCCGCCTCCTCAAAGGAGACGCAGTCTGGCAGTTCTATCAGATTGCCCGCAGGCACAGCCACATACTCCGCAAAACCCCCGTCCCTGCGGGAGCCCAGATAACCATAATTCCGGCACATCTCATACTGCCCCGCCAGGCAAGGACCGCAGGAGCCGCAGGGAATCAGCGGAAAGATTCCCGCCCTCTTTCCCAGCCAGCCGGAATCTGCGCCAGGGCCTGTCCCCACCACCAGACCTGCGAATTCATGTCCCGGAACCAGCGGGTGGACGTGGGCGCCTGTCTTGTAAATCCTGGGAATGTCCGAACCGCAGATGCCAGCCGCCTTCACTGCCACCAAGACTTCGTTCGCGCACGGGACGGGTTTCTCTTTCGTTTCATATCGTATATCATTTATGTCTTGCAAGACCCATGCTTTCATTTTCCATGACTCCTATCTGGAAATCCTGTTGTGTTTTCTTCTGTCTGCTGCCGACTGCCATTTTATATACAGATTGCCGGGCTTTATAGTAAGCGGCATTTCTTTTTGTGCCTGATTGTTCCGTGGCTGCCATCGATGCGATGCCGTTTCAATGCCCAGGTACAGGAAATAATGTCGTTTACTATACATTTAGCCCAGGGCAGGGAGATATGCTCGTGGGCGCAGGCATTTTCCGCTCTTTGTCTTACATGGCAGATGCGCTCGCTGGTTATGCATTTTCTTCGGCGGATTTTTCACGGCTCTGCCCCGCGCCCGGCGATTATCCTGCGGAACCGCTCCAGGTCTTCCCTGGCAGTTCTCTCGCAGTTGCCTTCGTCCCCCGGTATCATGACGATGTCCATCCCGTCCATGATTGCCGGTTCCGTGGAGCCGTTGATGCGCAGGATTGCGTCCGGAAGCAATCGTCTGTTCGCACCTATGTATCTTTCCAGCAGGAACACCTCCGGCGCCTGTCCCCCGAAGATAGTGCTCCTGTCCAAAAGGGACGTGATTGAACGGCCATCCTCGCTGCAGTAGACCGTATCCTTCATGGGAAGCACAGGAAGGACGCCGTCATGCCCTCTCACGGCCTCCAGGCAGTCCGAAATCAGTTCAGCCGAAAGCAGCGGCCGCGCCGCATCGTGAATCAATACATAGTCCGTATCCGCCGCGTATTCTGCTATATCTTCCAGACCATGCAGGATGGAAAGCTGCCTGTTCCTGCCAGCCTGTGAGAAGCCCTTGAATTTCCTTCCCTTGTCCGCCGCTTCCAGCCACCCGGCAATCTGAGGCCGCCAGTAAGGCTCGGCCACGATTTGGATGGCGTCTATGCCGGCATGGAGGGACAATGTCTCCACACAATAGGAAAGTATGGGCCTGCCGCCTTCCTCGAGATATTGTTTCGGAACCTCCGCGCCCAGCCTGGCACCTGTGCCGCCGGACAGAATCAACGCAATGTTCATAGCTTCCTTTCCCCTCGTCCAATCAGACATTTCTTTCCTTCAAAGGCAAGGCCGTATTTCCGGATGTTCTCCCGGGGGATGCCGGATGCCAGCAATTCCGCTTCATACTGCTTTTCCTCTATCTGGGCCAGCGCTCTGGCCACCGTGTCCTCCAGCGTCTTTTCCCCGTCATCTTTGTCAAAGACCTTGAATTCGAACAGGAACGCCTTTTCCTCTTTGTCAAAAGGTTCTATTATGACATCATACCTGCCGTATCCACTCTCACGGTTCGACTTTACCTGGTAGCTGTCCGCCAGATCTACCACCAGCCCCAGCACGAAACCATGGAAGAAACGTTCCGGCTCAGCCTCCTGGGACGGCTTTTTTCCGCTGTCAAAGGAGCTGAAGGTATTCAGCGCCACCTTGTTCATGAAAGTGTTCATCCGCTTCACATCGTCCCTCAGCAGGGCTTTGATGAACTCATTGTATTCTGCTGCGGTACTTTCGAACCATCCCTCTACCATTCCGGCGAACATGCTCTCTATCTCCATATTCGTCAGCCGCAGGGTGTAGATTTTCTTCTGGAGCCGCCCCCGCCTTCCCACCTTTTCCACCCGCAGATATCCTGTGGCAAGCAGCAGGCTCCAGACAGCGTTTTCATTCTGTGCAAGCTGGTCGAAGACAATCTGTTCATCAATCTCCGTGTCAAAGCTTCTACCCTGCAGCAGCTGTTCCATAATCTTTTTCATGTCGGCCGAGCCCTGCTTTATCAAAGAATTCACGAGCCCATTCCCGCTGCTGTCCGCCCAGTATGCGCCGTATTCTCCCTTTTGTTTCATAAAATTGATAATAGACCAGGGATTGTAGATATCCCTGACGCTCCCGAAGGTAAAGCCGTCATACCATTCCTTTACCGCCTGCTTCTCCGTCCCCAGTCCCACATTGTCCAGCGCCTGGAAGACCTCTTCCTCCGTAAAGCCAAAATGGGCCGCATACGCTTCGGAAGTAGTAGTCACCACCTCCAGGTTGTTCAAATCAGAGAAAATAGATTCTTTCGAAATCCGTGTGATTCCGGTAATGAGCCCCCGAAGCAGATAGGGATTGGTCTTGAACGTGGCATTGAAGAAACTCCTGAAAAAACGCACAGCCTCATCCCAGTATCCAGACAGCCAGGCCTCCTGCATAGGGGTGTCATACTCGTCCAGGAGGATGAGAACCTTTCTGCCATAATAGCGGCTCAGGTAGAATGACAGGTTATAGATTGCATCCACTGCCACTTTTGCGTCCATGCCCGGCTTCACGCTGTTGAAGTATTCCTTTTCATTTTCGTTTAGGCAATCCCCTTCCAGTAAAACTAAGTTTTTCTGGTAAGCATGGAACAGGATGCTTGATATGGCATATTCCATATCCTCATAGTTCGTCGCCTTAATCTTCGCAAGGCTGAGAAAGATGACGGGCCAGGTTCCCTGCAGTTCCCGGAAGCGTTCCTCCTTCCATATGGAAAGCCCCTCAAAGAGATCCGCCCTGTGGGCATACTGGTTCGAGAAAAAGCATTCTGTCATGCTCAGATTCAATGTCTTGCCAAAACGGCGGGGGCGGGTAATCAGCGTCACGCTGTCCTCATTATCCCACCACTGCCTGATGAAGTCCGTCTTGTCCACGTAGAAAATATTTCTGGTTCTGACCGTCTCAAAGTCCTGCAGGCCGATTGCCACTTTTCCTGTCATGTACCTTCCTCCACATTGTCCGTGGCAGCGTCTGTGCGTCTGCCGCTATTGCGGGAAATTGGTGTTCTTCACTTTCCTTTTCTACATTATACACCTTATTGGGAGGTTTGATAATGGGTAAAATTAAAAATCCTGATGTCAGGTCTCGGGGCGTGTGTCCGGGCTTGTATCAGGATTTTGGGGGCAGTATTGGTTTTGATGCTTTTATCGGTGGTATGTTTGCTGCGGTTAGGCTTTTCTTTTTGGTTGTTTCTTTTTGGGTTTTCGATTTTGGGGCTTTGATTTTGAGCCTTTGTTTTCGGGTCTTTGGTTTCCTTTTTGGGATTTCCTTTATGGGATTTCTATTGTCCCTCTTTTGGATATGGAGGATTTAAAATTTCAGCGCCCTTATGTCCGCCAGGGTCTCTCCATAGGGCTTGTCTTTTCCGAAGAGGAGCGTGGTGCCCAGGACGAAGCCCTTCACGCCCTTGGGGGCGTATTCTATGATCTTGTCCGCGCTGCAGGCACCATCCCAGTAGAGTTCGAAGTCCATGTCGTCTTTCAGGGAGAGGAGCTTGGTGATTTTCTTGCCCACATAGGGCAGGTACATCTGGCCTGCGTTGCCGGGGTTCACGGACATCACCAGGACTTTTTTGACGATGCGCAGCATCTCCATGACGGTCTCCACGGAGGTGCCGGGGTTGATGGCGATGCCGGGAATCATTCCGGCGTTGATGATGGCCTGGAGGGTGGTGGAGGGGTGGTACTCCGCCTCCGGGTGGATGTAGACCGTGTCGCCCTTCCGCAGATGCTCCAGGAAGATGCCTATGCGGTTGTTAGGGTGCTCTATCATCAGGTGCACGTCCAGGGGCTTCGCCGTGGCGGAGGCTATGTAGCGCATGTCGTTCAAGGACATGGCGAAGTTGGGGACGTAGCGGCCGTCCATGATGTCTATGTGGAAGGAGTCGATGCCGGCTTCTTCTAAGCTTTTTACTTCCTGCTCCAGGTGGCCGTAGTTGGCGCACATCATGGAGGCTGTCAACTCGAACTGCATAAATCTCTCCTTTTCGAAGATATGAGGAACCGTCTACAGATAACCGCTATTACTACTGCAAGTTTATAGCAATTTTTATTATTTTCCGACAATTCCTAATCAAGCTTGTGCCTTGAAATCTGCTCCTTGGTAAGCCCCGCCTGCCGAAAATACCTGGAAGCTTAGCATTTATCAGGGCTCATGGGCTCTAATAAGCCGGAAAGCCATGGAACTCTATACACTATCCCTTTGGCTTGTCTCATATGTTTGCCTGGTATGTATTTCATCCTCTCAAGCCCAGTCCTTCCGGCTCTCCTCATCCCGGCTGGAAGAAGCGGCGACGTCCCGTGCCCTCGGCTTTCAGTCCAGGAAATTCTTGTCGGAGTATACCATGTTATATCTGTCCCTGTTCTTCTCAAAGAAGAAGGAAATCAGGCGCTCCGAAAGGAAGCCCGGATACCGGTTGTCGTAATGATCCTCTTTGGTTCCGCCGTGCCGGGCTACCGCGAACAGAATCGGGAACAGCCATCCGCACAGCTCCCCCAATACTTCCCTCCCCATGATGAACATGTTGCAGGGCGAATAGAGGTTCTTCTCAAAAAAAGCCTCTGCCTCCTGAGCCTCCCGGAAGTCCCTTTCCCTCAGGTACGCCATCATATAATCCCAGTCCATGGGATTATGGCGCTTCCTGAAATTTTCCCGGAGACTGGGAGCCACATACAAAGGAACCGGCAGGATGACGTCCACTCTATTCAAAAGCATGCGCTCCAGCCAGTCCGGCGGCAGGATGAAGTGCCTGCGGTAATGCACCAGACCCACAATGTCCTCCCCGGCGTTCTTCCAAATCCAGTAAAGGGCTGTCAGTTCGCAGAACTGTCGGTTTTTCGTCGAGATATTATCGCCTACATCATCTGTCACGGAACAGTCCGGCAGACGTTTATCGGTCAACGCCGCCCCCACCTGGATGAGCTTTTCATAAGGCTCTTCTCTGTACTGCCGTTTCAGGGGAGCGTCATAGATGGATTTCGCCACATAGATGGCAGCGGACTTCCCGTGGGCTTTCATTTTTTCTATTTTTAAGAAATCCCTTCCGCGCTCCGCGAAATACTTCTCCAGATAGGCATTGCGGAGCCGAAGATCCAGTTCTACGTCCACCGGCGTTATCTTTTCGAAACCGAGAGATGCCAGCGCATAGGCAATTTCCCCATGATAAATCCCCCTTGTCCCTATGTAGACCGGATATTCCGTATGGAGGTTCCCTTTTTCCAGCCTTATCACGGGAACCTCCCCGACCTTGGCCGGGTTCTCCTCTTCATTGTTGTATAGGTAGGCTTCTATGGCCACGCCGGGGCATAGCGCCTGTAGATATGCCGCCAATGTCTGTGCCCTGGAATGGGCGCCAAAAATGTAGATTCTCTCTGCCATGCTCCTTGCTCCTGTGGAATCCTATGTCATGTCCATGCATTCCCTGACCTTTTCCAGATAGGAATAGCCATACCGCTCGTCCGGTTCCAGATAGTTTCCTTCCCCCCATTCATTCCATGCGTTCAGGAAGACATATTCATTCCCTTCTTCCAGGCTTCGCCGAAGGGTGGCTCTCAAATACCTGCTGAACTTCTCTGGGGAAGCCCCTCTGGTCACCACCGCCCTGACGCCCCGTCTGGGAGAATCGTCGTAATCCACAAACACTGTCCGGAAATGGTTCTTTTCATGGGAAGCTTTCAGCATTTCCCTGTTTATCCTGTCGTATTGGATTGCCTTTACCGCAAATCGGTTCCGAAGCCATCCGCCCTTTTCTTTCGGCGCGATTGCAAATTCCATTGCCAGCTTCTCGGATTTTGTCCTGTTCGGCTCGAAGTCCACTGAGCCGTTTACCCAGATGCTCTTCGCCACATGCTCCCGGCACACGTTCATGGAGACGAGGAACAGCCCCTGGAATCCGTCTTCCTTTGCCCTGGCATTCCAATAGCGGATCATATCGTTGAAATGCGGGATGTTCCGAAGCCTGTAGATCAGCAACATGGGGCGGTTTCCCTCTTTTATATATCGCCTGTCTTGAAAAAAAGCACGGAAATAATCATAGTGCCTTCCCCATTCCTCTTCGCCTCCATAGGTCTGGGGAATCAGTATCTCCTTATTCCCGCCTGCGCCGTGCCAAGTCTTTGTCCACGGCTCATTTGCCCAGGCAAAGCAATAGTGAAAGGCAATCTTCCCATTTTTCAGTAGATGTTCTGCCGGCTTCTCCAGCACAAGCCTGCCATGGAACCAGTAATGGTAAAGGCAGAAGCCGTAAATGCCATACTTCCCGGCCAAGTCCGTCTGCCACTCCATGACGCCGTCATCCAACAGGTTATAGTAATTTCCGCCCAGAGGGACTCTTGGCTGGTGATGTCCCCAAAACAGGGATCTGCTCTTCGTCACATTGCTCCATTCTGTAAATCCCCTTCCCCATGCGTCATTGTTCTCCGGTATTTCATGAAACTGGGGTAAATAAAATGAAATTAATTTCATGTCCTCACACGCTCCATACCACTTCTTCTATTGAAACCACAGGGCAGGCCACTTTCCCTGACAGATCCTTTTTAATGGCTTCTAATGCATAATAGGGGGTGACTACCACCACGTCCGCTTCAGGCAGACTGTCTTCCCGGGGGGAGTAGACCTCGGCTATCCTGGAGATGGAGCAGCTGGCATCCCTGTCGATGCCATACACTATCTCCAGTCCGCTTCCTTCCAAGTCCTCCATGAGCCGATTGGCCAACTCAGCCATTCCATAAACCGCAATACGCTTATAGCCCATTGCATTAAAATAGCAGGCCAGGCTCTTGCCCTCATTCCTGATTTCCAGCCAGTGGTTCAGCAGTTGATAATTATCGGAGAATTTGGTGTTTTGCGCCATCAATGCTTCTTTTTCCTTCTTATGTCTCCTTCCTACCTGACGGCCTACTGCTATCCCCAGTCCTATTGC
>CAMQOJ010000151.1 GCA_947003375.1 uncultured Lachnospiraceae bacterium | reverse complement strand
GGCCTGGAGGCCCTGCGGGCACAGCTGCAGGAGGATATCGCCGCTGGCAGGGAACGCTGCGAAAAGAGCTTTCAAAATAGACCCTGTCAAAATAATTTGTAAAATATTGCAGAAATATATTGTAACTTCCTGTTTTTTCCCGTAAAATTAAGAAGTGTGTGTTATAGTGTGACAGATAAAAACGATTCGGGAGAAAATCAGATGAACGCAAATATCATTTTGTCAATGGCAGGCGGCCTGGGGCTTTTTCTGTTCGGAATGCGCGTGATGAGCGATTCCATAGAAAAGGTGGCCGGCGCCAAGCTCAGGCGCATCCTTGAGATCTTTACCACCAACCGCTTCTCGGGCATGGTGGTGGGCGTGGTGTTCACCGCCATCATCCAGTCATCATCGGCCTGTACGGCCATGGTGGTCAGCTTCGTCAACGCCGGACTGATGAATCTCTATCAGGCGGCTGGAGTCATCTTCGGTGCCAACATCGGCACCACAGTCACGTCCCAACTGGTTTCCTTCAACCTTTCCGCCTATGCCCCCGTCTTTCTGCTGGCGGGCGTATTGGTGGCCATGTTCTGCAAGCATGAGAAGGTGAAGAAGTTTGCGGACATCATCATAGGCTTCGGCATCCTGTTCCTGGGGCTGAGCACCATGTCCAGCTCCATGGCGGGCATGAGGGAGGAGCCGCAGATAGTGAACATGATCGGGTCGCTGCACAATCCACTCATGGCCACGCTGGTGGGGCTGCTCCTCACCACCGTCATCCAGAGCTCCTCTGTGACTGTCAGCATCGTGCTGCTTTTGGCCAATCAGGACCTCCTGTCCCTCTCCATCGCGCTCTACATCATCCTGGGATGCAACATCGGGGCCTGCACCACCGCGCTGCTGGCATCCCTCTCGGGCAAAAAAGACGCTAAGCGGGCCGCGCTGATTCATTTCTGGTTCAATGTGATCGGCACGGTGATTCTCTATGTCATCCTGTTCGCCGCCGAGGAGGCCGTGATGAAGCTGATATGGGCTGTATCCTCGGACAACGGGCGCTTCGTGGCGAACGCCCATACACTGATCAAGATTTTCCAAGTCATCATCCTGTTCCCGTTCTCGAAATGGATTGTAAAGCTGTCTTGCCTGTGCGTGCCCGGCGAGGACAGGAAGGTCAATTACAGGGAGAACTACCAGCTTAAATACATAGGAGACAAGGTCGTCTTTAATCCTGCCACAGCCGTGGTCGAGGTCATCAAGGAGCTTGACCGTATGGCATCCCTGGCCAGCGAGAACCTGACCCGGGCCATGAACGCCCTGATCACGCTGGACGAGGAGGATATCAAAGAGGTCTATGAGGTAGAGAAGAACATCAACTTTCTGAACCATGCCATCACGGACTACCTGGTGAAGATCAACCAGACCACTCTGCCCATAGAGGATCTGAAGAGCCTGGGCGCCATCTTCCATGTGGTGAACGACATCGAGAGAATCGGGGATCATGCGGAGAACGTGGCGGACGCGGCCAGACATCGAAAGGAGACGGGCATCACCATCAGCAGGGAGGCCCAGGTGGAGCTGGGAGAGCTGCTGGACATGGTCATCAAGCTGATTCGGTATTCCATCGACATGTTCGCCAGGAGCGACGAGAGCCATATGCAGGAGGTCATAGCCCTGGAGGACAGCGTGGACCGTAAGGAGAAGGCTATGCAGCAGGCACATGTGGAGCGCCTGACCAGGGGAGAATGCACGCCGGAGGCCGGGATGATGTTCTCCGACATCGCCTCGGGGCTTGAGAGGGTGGCCGATCACGCCACCAACATCGCCTTTGCCGTCATCGCGGCGGAGCGGGACGTGGAGGATGCGTGAACCGAGGGAGAGCGCCCGGGGGAAGGAATTTTGAAAAAATACAGGGAAACGGTTGACAGATGGATGATGTGCATGTATAATCTCTTATTAGATGTAACAAATTCGTAATAATTTTGTCAAACATTTAATAAAACTTAAATATAGGAGTGATATACATGAGATATTTGAAGAACAGAAAGATTTACGCAGCTTCCGCCGGCCTGATGCTCTGTATGGCATTGCAGCCTCTGACAGCGTTTGCCGTGGAGGATACAGGGAATGTGTTGCAGTCGGCCGGTGTGACATCCGTTCTGGAGACGAATCTGTCCACGGAGGAATATATCGAGCTTGCGGCCCAGGCCCAGGGTGCTTCATACGGGTATACCAATATCGGCATCTCCAACATATCGGACGAGCTTCTTAATGTACGGGCGGTGCCTTCCCTGGACGGGAAGCTTGTGGGGAAGATGCCGAGAGGCGCTGCCTGCGAGGTGCTGGACACTGCGGACGGCTGGGCCCATATCCAGTCCGGCGAGGTGGAAGGGTATGTGAGCCTGGACTATCTGCTCACCGGCCCGGACGCCAAGCTCATGGCCAATGACCTCGTCCGCACGGTGGCTGTGGCCAATACGGACGGCCTGAACGTCCGGGAGAGCCCGAACACGGAGAGCCCCGTGGTGACGCAGATCAGGCAGGGCGAAGAGCTGGATTACCTGGAGACCATAGACGGCTGGGTGAAGGTTGCCGTGGACAGCGATGAGGTGTATGTGTCCGCGGAGTATGTGGACGTGGTGACGAAGCTGGATACCGCCATCACCATGACGGAGCTGCTCTACGGCGCGGGCGTTTCGGACGTGCGGGTGGATTTGACAGAGTATGCCAAGCAGTTCCTGGGGAACCCCTACGTGTGGGGAGGCACCAGCCTGACCAACGGCGCTGACTGCTCCGGCTTCGTGCTGAGCATATTCGCGAAGTACGGCATCTCCATGCCCCGTGTGGCAGATGCCCAGGCCACTGTGGGGACGTCGATCTCCGCCGATCAGCTGCTGCCCGGCGACCTGGTCTTCTATGGAAAGGGCGGCTACATCAACCATGTGGCAATCTACATCGGAGGCGGCCAGGTGATACATGCCAGCACAGAGCGGACAGGCATAAAGATAAGCAACTACAACTACCGCACCCCGGTGAAATACGTCAGGGTTCTTCAGGATTAATGTGTGAAGGAAATCACTAAGCTCGAAAGTACCTCGCTAAGTAATTTCAAGCTTTACACACGGATTATTTGTGCCGTTAAGAATGGCACTGATGCCGCAGGCGGCATGACGGGAAGTGTGTAAGAATTCGAAATACCGCTTTACAATCCTTTAGGGATATGCTATGATAACGGATGTGGAAGACGAGACAGAGACTGTCCGTCACAGCCGATGCTCGGATACGGGACGCTCCGACCCGGTCTTAGTGTCAGGCGATTATAATGCCAGGAGGAAAGAGAGAAATGATTTCTAAGGAAAAAAAGACAGCAATCATGAATGAGTACGCAAGGACGCCCGGCGACACAGGTTCGCCCGAGGTTCAGGTGGCGGTGCTGACCGCAAGGATTCAGGAGCTCACAGAGCATCTGAAAGTGAACCCCAAGGATCACCACTCCCGCCGCGGCATGCTGAAGATGGTAGGCCAGAGGCGCGGTCTGCTGGAGTACCTGAAGAAGAAGGATATCGAGAGATATCGTGCTCTGATTGAGAGGCTCGGCTTAAGAAAATAAGGCAATCATAGAGAAAGCAGACTTGAGGCGGAAAAACGGCTCAGGTCTGCTTATTCTTGGATTGTTCCTGATTCTGGATGGAGCTTTTGAAGGAAGCTTTTGAATGAAGCTATAGAGCAACAGGGAACAGAAGAAAGTTCCGAGACCGCTGAAAAGGATATGGGCTTCGGGCGTTCCGCATATTTTTTTCAGTAGTTTCGGTGTCTTCTGTTCCTTATCATGCGGCAGGGGGGATTCTCTCCTGTCGCCATAAACAGCCGTAGGAACGGTGGAATGGAGGAAAAATATGTACAAGACCTATGAAATGGAATTAGGAGGCCGCACGCTGAAGGTGGACATCGACCGCGTGGGCAAGCAGGCCAACGGATGCGCGTTCATGCACTATGGGGACACGGTGGTATTGTCCACCGCCACAGCGTCCGAGAAGCCCAGGGAGGGAATCGATTTCTTCCCCTTAAGCGTGGAGTTCGAGGAGAAGATGTACGCCGTGGGGAAGATTCCCGGCGGCTTCAACAAGAGGGAGGGAAAGGCCAGCGAGAACGCCGTGCTCACCAGCCGTGTCATCGACAGGCCCATGCGTCCCCTGTTCCCCAAGGATTACCGCAATGACGTGACCCTGAACAACATGGTCATGAGCGTGGATCCAGCATGCCGCCCCGAGATTGTGGCCATGCTGGGAGCCGCCATCGCCACCTGCATTTCGGACATCCCTTTTGACGGCCCCTGCGCCATGACCCAGATGGGCCTGGTGGACGGCGAGCTTGTAGTCAATCCTTCCCAGGAGCAGTGGAAGAAGGGCGATCTGAACCTGACCGTGGCCTCCACCAGGGAGAAAGTCATCATGATTGAGGCCGGAGCCAATGAGGTGCCGGAGGCGCGTATGATCGAGGCCATCTACAAGGCCCATGAGATCAACCAGACCATCATCGCGTTCATCGACAAGATTGTGGCTGAGTGCGGCAAACCGAAGCATGAATACACCAGCTGCGCCATCCCCGAGGAGATGTTCGAGGAGATTAAAAGAATCGTGCCTCCCCAGGAGATGGAGGTAGCGGTGTTCACCGATGACAAGCAGACCAGGGAGGGGAATATCAGGGCTATCACCGGGAAGCTGGAGGAGGCTTTCGCGGAGAACGAGGAATGGCTGGCCATCCTGGGCGAGGCGGTCTATCAGTACGAGAAGAAGACCGTGCGCAAGATGATCCTGAAAGACCATAAACGGCCTGACGGACGCGAGATTACGCAGATCCGTCCTCTCGCCGCGGAAGTGGACATCATCCCCCGGGTGCATGGCTCCGCCATGTTCACCAGAGGCCAGACCCAAATCTGCAACGTATGTACCCTGGCTCCCCTGTCCGAGGCCCAGAGGATCGACGGCCTGGACGAGAACGAGGTCAGCAAGAGATATATGCACCATTACAACTTCCCCTCCTACTCCGTGGGCGAGACCAAGCCTTCCAGAGGGCCCGGACGGCGTGAAATCGGCCATGGAGCGCTGGCGGAGAGGGCGCTTATCCCGGTGCTCCCCAGCGAGGAGGAGTTCCCGTACACCATCCGCACGGTGTCCGAGACCTTCGAGTCCAACGGCTCCACCTCCATGGCGTCCACCTGCGCTTCCTGCATGTCCCTGATGGCTGCGGGCGTGCCCATCAGGAAGATGGTGGCAGGCATCTCCTGCGGCCTGGTGACCGGGGATACGGACGATGACTTCGTGCTGCTGACGGATATCCAGGGCCTGGAGGACTTCTTTGGGGACATGGACTTCAAGGTCACAGGCACCACAGAGGGCATCACGGCCATCCAGATGGACATCAAAATCCACGGACTGACCAGGCCCATCGTGGAGGGCGCTATCGCCAGATGCCGCGAGGCGAGGCTCTTCATCATGGACAACTGCATGAAGCCCGCCATCTCCGCGCCCAGGGCGGAGGTAGGCCCTTACGCGCCAAAGATCATCTCCATCCAGATCGATCCCGAGAAGATCGGGGATGTGGTGGGCCAGAGAGGAAAGACCATCAATGAGATCATCGCCCGCACAGGCGTGAAGATCGACATCACCGATGACGGCAATGTCTCCGTATGCGGCACTGACAAGGAAATGATGGACAAGGCCGTGGACATGGTCAAGACCATCGTCATGGACTTCGAGGCAGGCCAGATCTTCCAGGGCAAGGTGGTCAGCATCAAGGAGTTCGGCGCGTTCCTGGAGTTCGCCCCCGGCAAGGAGGGAATGGTGCACATTTCCAAGATTGCGAGGGAGAGGATCAACCGGGTGGAGGATGTGCTGACTCTGGGAGATGTGGTCACGGTAGTCTGCCTGGGCAAGGACAAGATGGGCAGGATCAGCTTCTCCATGAAGGATGTAGCGCAGCAGGTGAAGTAAAACTGACAGGTTCGTAGTATTACAGCCGACGAAAATGGTATGAGGAAGGGAGACTGTGAGAGCGGTCTCCCTGTATTATATGTAGGTATTCAGTATAAAGACAGTCCACGGATGCGGAACTGGAACAGGAGGTTATTTATGCTATCAAGAGAACTGGTAAAAGAAGCGCTGCGGCGGGCCCTGGCAACCGGCGCTGACTACGCGGAGGTGTTTGCGGAGCACAGCCTGAACAAAAACCACAACATCATCTCCGGCAAGACGGACAAAATCGGGGATACTGTGATTTCCGGCGTGGGCATCCGCATCTTCAAGGGGACCCGCTGCGTGTCGGGCTCGGCTTCCTCCCTGGCGCCGGAGGCGATTCTTGGCTGTGCCTCCAAGGTGGCCGATGCCCTTACGGGAATGCCCCTCGTTCAGGACATTGTCCTGAGGGAGCGCCTGTTCGGGGACATCCACCCGGTGAAGGTGGTGCCTGGGGACGTGCGCAACGGGGAAAAAATCGACTATCTGCGCCGGGCCTGCCTGGCGGCAAAGGACTACAGTAATGAAGTCAGCCAGGTCAGCGGCACCTTCCTGGAGGTAGACCACAAGATTCTCATCGCCACCAGCGAGGGCCTGTTCGCCCAGGACAGACAGATCCGCACCAGGATTGTAGTCAGTGCCATCGCCAGCAGGGACGGAGAGAACCAGGACGGCGCCGTAAACCGCGGCGCACGGAAAGGGATGGAATTACTGGAGGAATATGACCCCGGTGACCTGGGCAGGGAGGCGTCCCGCCAGGCAGTCACCATGCTGCACGCGGGTTATATCAAGGCGGGTACAATGCCTGTAGCCATTGAGAACGGATTCGGGGGCGTGATTTTCCACGAGGCCTGCGGCCACTCCCTGGAGGCATCTTCCGTGGCCCTGGGCCAATCTCAGTTTGCGGGAAAGCTGGGTACCCAGATCGCGAACGAGAAGGTGACGGCCATCGACGACGGCACCATTCCCAATGCCTGGGGTTCCGTCAATATCGACGACGAGGGAACTCCTGCCCGGAGGAATGTGCTCATTGAAAACGGCGTCCTGAAGAGCTACATGATCGATAAACTGAACGGGCGCAGGATGGGCATGTCATCCACCGGAAACTCCAGACGCCAGAGCTATGCCTTCGAGCCTACGTCCCGCATGACCAACACCTACATAGCGGCGGGAGAGGACGAGGACAGGGACATCATCGGTTCCATCGAATACGGCCTCTATGCTAAGAGCATGGGCGGCGGCTCCGTGAATCCCGTGACCGGCCAGTTCAACTTTTCCGTGGATGAGGGCTATGTCATCCGTGACGGCGAAATCTGCGAGCCGGTCCGGGGAGCCAGCCTCATCGGCAAAGGATCCGAGGTGCTGATGAAAATCGATATGGTGGGAAAGAACGTAGCCAGGGGCCAGGGCATGTGCGGCGCTTCTTCCGGCAGCATTCCCACGGATGTGGGACAGCCGCTGATCAGGGTCTCCTCCATTGTAGTGGGGGGACGCTAGGGAGCTTCGCAGGAGAACTGACTGGACGGGAATATGTGCCGATGAAAGGCGGAATGAGAGGTTAAAATGACATATCAGGAATTCAAGGAAGCCGTGATCAGATATGCCCGGGAGTACGGGATCGCGGATTATGAGCTGTATTATACGGAAAGCGAGTCTACTTCCGTAGAAATCTATCAGGAAGAGGTAAAGGGGTACAGCACGGAGAACAGCATGGGAGTGTGCTTCCGCTGCGTCCTGGACGGGAAAGCGGGCTATGCTTCCACGGAAAACCGCACGGAGGAGGAGGCCAAGTCCCTTGTGCTCAGGGCCCTGGACAACGCGGGCTCCATCGAGAGCGAGGAGAAGGCCTTTATCCATGAAAAGGGAGACCGGTATTCCACGCCGGAGGAAACCAGGATGGCCCAGCCTACAGGCGGTGAGCTGACAGACGCCGCGCTGGCTCTCCAGAGGGAGCTGTACCGGGCAGACGCGCGGGTGACGGACGGCACCCAGGCCTATATGGCCTATGAGGCGGTAAAGTATGCCCTCTACAATTCCAAAGGCCTGGATCTGGAGGACAGGGTGAAGAGCTCCATATGCTATGCCATGCCCCTGGTAGCGGACGGCGGGGAGATGTATGACGGTTTTGAGATGAAGAGAGGCGGCCTGAAGGAATTCGACATCAAAGCCATTGCGGCGGACGCGGTGGAGGATGCGGTGTCCGCCATAGGTGCGGGCAGCGTTCCCAGCGGAAAGTATACAGTGGTATTTTCCAACAAGACCATGGCCACGCTGCTGATGACATATTCGTCCGTCTTCTCCGCGGAAGCCGCCCAGAAAGGGCTGTCCTTGCTGAACGGAAAAGAAGGGGAGAAAATCGCGGCGGACTTCATCACCATTGTGGACGACCCGGCATATCACGACAGCGTAATAAAGAGGACCTTTGACGGAGAGGGCGTCGCCACCTACGCGAAGAATGTAGTGGAAAACGGCGTCCTCGTCACGCTGCTCCACAACCTGAAGACAGCCGCCAAGGCGGGGGTGAAATCCACCGGAAACGCAGGCAGGCCTTCCTATGCGTCTGTCATCGGCGTCAGCCCCTTTACCTTTTATATCCGGCCCGCTGGAGAGGACGGGGAGAGGACAGCGGGAAAAGTGCCTGAGGAGCTGCTGCGAAGGGCGGACAGCGGCATCTATGTGACAGAGGTGATGGGCCTGCATGCGGGCGCCAACGCGGTCACCGGGGACTTCTCGCTGTCCGCCAAGGGCTTTCTGATCACAGAGGGCGCAAAGGGCGCTCCGGTCAAGAACTTTACCATATCCGGAAACTTCTTCGGCCTGCTGAAGGATGTGGAGACCCTGGGGAAAGACCTGGATTTCGTCCAGGGGACATTCGGATCTCCCTCTGCGCTGGTCCGGAACCTGGCCATTGCGGGCGAGGAGTGACTTGCGCTGGTCGCGCATGACGACATCAGAAAAATATGGAAAAGCGTGTGGCGGCAGTTGCTGTCATGCGCTTTTTTTAAATTTTCTTTAGAGTTATTTTATTGTA
>CAMQOJ010000150.1 GCA_947003375.1 uncultured Lachnospiraceae bacterium | reverse complement strand
CTCATGAAAATTGCTCTCGTGCTCCCTCGCGACTTTGCTGTCAAATCGCTGCGCGATGGCACTAAAGCGCAAAGTCCCTTCGGCACACATCCTATGAGAGCATCTTTCATTCGAAAGTACTCTCATGAAAATTGCTCTCGTGCTCCCTCGCGACTTTGCTGTCAAATCGCTGCGCGGTGGCACTAAAGCGCAAAGTCCCTGCGCGACAGCGCAAATTTCCGTAAACGGCAATTGAGCAGAAATCTCCACATCACAGGCTCAGGTATGCCCATGGTGATACATAAGAGCCGTTCAGCCTGACGCTGAAATGAAGATGGCTGCCTGTAGAACGGCCGGTGCTTCCCACGGCCGCAATGGTATCGCCCCGCGCCACCACGTCCCCCTTGCTCACATATAGGGCCGAAGCATGCATGTAAATAGTGGACAAGCCATCCCCATGGTCTATCATGACATAATTTCCCATGGTAGCGTTGTAAGCCGCAGCCACCACCTTTCCGTCATAAGCCGCGAAGATGGCGGTTCCCGATGCCGAGGCGAAATCCACGCCATTGTGGAACTGTTCCACCCCCAGCGTAGGATGTATCCTCATGCCATAGTCATCAGATACCCTGGTGTAGGATGCCAGCGGAAATTTGAAGACGCCGCCGTCATAGGTCATGGCCGACCCGCTGCTCTCAATCAGCTGCCGCCTCTCCTCGGCCACTGCCGCCTCCAGCATCCGGATTTCCTCCTCCTGTGCCTTGATTTCCGCTTCGTATTCCCTTATGGCGTTTTCCTTGTTGCTGATATCCGTCTCATAGCTTATGATATCACGATTTTTCTGTTCTATCAACTCCTCTAAGTTCTTCTGTTCGATTTCCACGCTTTCCCTGGTCTCGTCCAGAATCTCCTTCTCCAGCTCCAGCCCTTCCTTGCACAGGGCCACGTATTCCTTCGCAGCCTTGTAGTCCTCCCACATCCGCACGTCGCTGGACACTATCTTCTCCATATAGTCCATCCTGTTCAGGAATTCCCCCAGGCTTCCTGCCCCCAGCAGAAGGTCTGCCACGCTGGGGTCCCCGGACTCATAGGTCAGCCTGATGTGAGCCGCCATGGCCTCCTGCTGATCCTCCTCCCGCTTCCGGGCAGCCTCCAGCTGGGCCTGGGCCTCCACGATTTCCCTCTCCTTGGCATCAATCTGTTCCAGCAGGTCGGCAATCCTGGCTTCTATCTGTTCCAGGCTGGCATCCAGCTCCTTCACGTAGTTCTTCAGGTTGTCCTTCTGGAGCTCCAGGTTCTTCTTAATCTCCTGCAGGTCGCTGAGGCCGTCCTTCAGCCCCTCCTTCTGCTCCTTTATCTGGGAAATCTCCTTCTCCTTCTCCCGGATGCTCTCCGCGGTGGGAGCGGACTTAGGAGCAGCCTGGGAAGTGGCCTGCGCCTGTAGACCAGTCCCGGCCAACCACGGCAGAGCCGTGCCGCACAGCAGCAATCCGCAGAGCAGGCGGCGCGCCGCGCCGCAATTTCTTCTCTTCTTCATAAGCCTTCTTCTATACTATTATGCATCATACATGCAGATGCTTCCTCACAGTGACAATGCTCCCCAGGAACCCTATCCCTACGCCTACCAGCAGCGATACCGGCGTCAGCACACCGAACACCTCTTCCGTCGGCAGAAAGGCCAGGAATTTCGTCAGGATGGAGAATCGCTCCGCGATATAATTCAGCGTATAATTATAGATGCCGTAAATCAGCCACAGGGGCAGCGCCGCCCCCAGCAGTCCGATCAGCATCCCCTCCAGCACGAAAGGCGACCTGACGAAGAAATCCGTGGCCCCCACGTACTTCATGATGTTGATCTCCTCGGAGCGCACCGAGATGCCGATGGCCACCGTATTGCTGATCAGGAAAATCGCTACCGCCAGCAGGATTACAATGATGCCTACGGACACGTAGGCTATCAGCAGGTTGGCACCGCTCAAGGTATCTGCCGTCAGGGCAGAATGGTTGACCTTCCTCACCTCTGGCAGGGATTCCAGCCATGTAACCAAAGCGCTCTGCATGGACACATCGCTTATGAAGATTTCATAGCTGTCATCGCCCTCCAGAGGGTTCTCCAGGAATCCCTTGGAGTAGGCCTCGTAGTTCTCTCCCCAGTTCTCCCTCCTGTAGTTTTCCCACGCCTCCTCGTCAGAGGTAAACACCACCTCCGAGACCTCGGTGCGGTTCGCTATCGACTGACCGATTTCTTCTATGCGGGCATCCGAAGGAATCTGCCCCTCCCCATGGCTGTCGCACGCGTCCTTCTCATTGTGGAAGAACACCGTCACCGACACGCCCTCCTCCGCTTTCAGCACGATGCTGCGGAAGTTCATCACGACGGAATAGAACAGGCCGAAGAGGAACAGGCAGGCCGCTATGGTGGCAACAGAGGCCAGGGAATACCACTTGTTCCGGAAGATATTGACAAAGCCCTGTCTGATGGTATAGAACAATGTGCTAATCTTCATCGATGTACTCTCCTCCCTCCTCGTCGCTGATGATGACGCCCCGCTTCATGGTGACCACCCGCTTATGCATGGCGTTGACAATCTCCCTGTTGTGGGTCACCACCACCACAGTGGTGCCGCTCTGGTTGATTTCGTCCAACAGCATCATGATCTCCCAGGAATTCTTCGGATCCAAATTGCCCGTGGGCTCATCCGCCAGCAGGATGGATGGCTTGTTCACCAAAGCCCTGGCCAAGGCCACCCTCTGCTGCTCGCCCCCGGAGAGCTGCCTGGTCTTGGCCTTGTATTTTCCGGCCAGTCCCACTGTAGCCAGGATGGTGGGAACGTTCCTCCGTATCTCTCTGGCAGGAATCTCTATAATCCGCTGGGCGAAGGCCACGTTCTCATAGACGTTCCTGTCGTTCAGCAGCCGGAAGTCCTGGAACACCACGCCCAGGTTGCGCCGGAACTTCGGCACCTGCCTGTGCTTTAAGTTCGCCAGGTCGCTGCCCATGACATAGACGTTCCCGCTGGTGGCCGTCAGTTCCCGCAGCAACAGGCGAATCAGGGTGGACTTCCCCGAGCCGCTGTCGCCCACGATAAAGACGAACTCTCCCTTTCCGATTCCCAGCGTAATCCCGTTAATGGCGGGAGCCCCCTTGGAGTAGACCTTGCTCACATTGTCCAGAAATATGATGCCATTATCTTCTATAAACTGCTCCCGCTTTCTCCACGACAGCTCCTTCTTGCCCATCGTCTTCCTCCATCCCGGACTCTCGTTCTCAGAAATCCGTGGTTTCCATGTATTTCATATATTTCACTACCATCAGCGCAATTTTAAACGTAATCGCATCCTCGAAGACACGCAAATCCAGTCCCGTGCTCTTCTGCAGCTTATCCAGTCGGTAGACCAAAGTATTCCTGTGGATGAACAGCTGCCTGGAGGTCTCCGACACGTTCAGGCTGTTCTCGAAGAACTTGTAGATTGTCCCCAGGGTCTCCTCATCGAACTCGTCCGGGCTCCTGCCCCCAAAAATCTCCCGAATGAACATCTTGCACAAAGGCAGGGGGAGCTGGTAAATCAGGCGGCCGATGCCCAGCTCGCTGTAGGCGATGATTTCCCGCTCGTCGAAGAAAATCTTACCCACGTCCAGAGCCATCCGCGCTTCCTTATAGGAACGGCTCACCTCTTTAATCTCCTGTATCACAGTTCCGTAAGCGATGCGGCCGTCCCGGATGCCCTCCTTCTTCAGGAAGCTCCAGAGCTGCTTTGCCGTCTTGTCCATCTCTTTAGCCCTGTCGGCCTCGGACAGCTCCTTGACGATGATGACATTGTTCTCGTCCACCTCCGTGACGAAGTCCTTGCTGTTGCCGCTGAAATAGTTCCTGGCCAGCTCCAGCGCATTGCTGTCCCTGCCCTCCGGGGCCTCCACGATCAGGACGGCCCTGGGCACATCCGTCTGGATATGGAGCTTCTTGGAGCGGCTGTAGATGTCCACCAGCAGCAGATTGTCCAGAAGGAGGTTCTTGACGAAATTGTCCTTGTCCAGGCGCTCCTTGTAGGCCGTCACCAAGCTCTGAATCTGGAAGGCCGCCAGCTTGCCGATCATATAGGAGTCCTCCCCGGCCCCGGCGGTCACCAGCACATACTCCAGAATCTGGTCGTCGAATATCTTGAAGAACTGATATCCCTGTATCTCCTGGGAATCCGCCACAGAGGCGGCAAATTCGGCAACGGCCGATGCTCTGCTGCCCATGTCAGCAGTAGAAGCCACCTCCTTGCCATCCACATCCATAATACAAAATTCGACCCGAGCAATGTTCTTCAATCCATCGATTGTGTTCTGTAAAATTTGATTTGAAATCATAAAACCCACTCCTTTTGTCGTTATGGTCGATTCCAGTTCCCGTTTTTGTTTCTACATTTACAAATGTACAAAAAATACGAGAAAAAAGCAATAGGATTTTATGATTTTTCACAAAAAAACCACCTGAAGCAGGACCCCAGGCAGTTTTAAAGACGACTCCTCAAACCAGGACGGGGCACCTTCCGCATCCGTCAGACACGTATGTCGAAATTGGCACCCACATCGGGATTCACGCTCAGCTCCATGGCTGCAGCATCCAATATCTGTACCATCCCTGCTCCCAGCTCCCTGCTGGCGTCCAGCGCCTTGTCCAGCACCGCGGTTCCAACCTGGGACAGCACAGACGCGTTCGCCAGCGCCATCGATACTTCCGCAATATCCATATGCACACCTCCTGCCCAGAATACAATCTATATATGTAGCAATTAAATCTTGCCTAAAAACCGGATAAACGGCATGACTGGCTGTGCTATGCGACTGGCAAGAATTAAATGCCGTTTCTATATTTTATCATACTGAAAGCCGTTTTACCAGCCTTTCCGGCAAGTTTTTAATTTCTTAATGATTGCGGACGCTCTCCCGCTCAGACCTTGCTGATGGAATACTGTCCAATCTCTATCCTGCGCTGCTTCAGCAGACGGCCAACGGCGCGCTTGAACTCATTCTTGCTCATGCCGGTCTCCTGCTTGATGCGCTCCGGGGAGGCCTTGTCCGTGAAGGGCAACATGCCACCGCACTCCTCTATCATGGCCATGATCTTCTCCGCGTCCTTGTCCATCTGGAGATAGGCCTTGTCCCGGATGCCCAGGGTCAGCTTCCCGTCCTCCCGCACCTGGATGACCCGTGCTTCCACGTCCTTGCCCAGCTCCACATTACCGTAGAGTTCTTTTACGGGAATCAGGCCCGAGTAGAGATTGTCCACCGCCACAAAAGCGCCGAAATTGTCGCTCATCTCATACACGCGGCCCTTTACTCTGTCGTCCTTTCCATAGGGACTGTCCCTGCGCAGATTGTCGTACACGTTCATGGTGGCGCAGAGCCGGTCGCTCTTATCTATATAGAGGGACACCAATACCTTGTCGCCCTGCTCTACCTTGCCCCGCTGCTGCTTAAAGGGCAGCAGGAGATCCTTTTCCAGGCCCCAGTCCAGGAACGCCCCAATCTTCCCTGTCTGGGCCACGGTCAGCTCGGCCACCTGACCTATCTGGAGCTTGGGCTCCCTGGTGGTGGCGATGAGCCTGTCCTGGGAATCGCGGTAGATGAACACCTCCATCTCGTCGCCCACATCGCAGCCCTCCGGCACCTGCTTGCGGGGCAGGAGCACCCGGGGCTCGCCCTCATCCATGGAAAGCGCCAGATAAATGCCGAACTCCACTTTCTTCACCACCGTCAGTTTCTGCTTCTCACCTAAGTTTATCATGATTTCTCCCTGCCACAACTATTTTCTCTCTGTTCCATATTTCTATATCGAAAAAGGTCTTCCGTACCCGCCTCCTGCCTCAGTCCAGCCTGGCGAACTCCGCCGCCACATACAGGCCGCCCTCCTGGTTCTCCAGCGTCACGCAGATATTGTCCTGTGTCTGTGCCACCCGGGGCATCAGCACGTCCCCCAGGAAAGCCTGTTTCTTATATTCCGCCCGGACCTGCTTTACCGCAAAGCCCTCCGGCAGATAGTCCATGGCGATGTCAATGAACTGCTGGTTGTTCACATGATGGTTGGTGTCCAGATGGTGCTGCCTTACCACCACCGGCTCCCTTAGCACACCGCCTAGGGGCACGGCTATCCTGCGGGGCGCGTAGTCCATCTCCAGCTTCTCCCCCAGCCGATAGCCCTCCATCATGATCTGAGGAATGGCCGCGGGCTTGTTGGTCCGCGTGTCCAGCAGGCTCCAGAGGGAATTGGCCTTGGCCAGATATGCCCCCTCCTCATCCATCATCAGGAAGTTCCTGTACCCCAGAAAGCCTTTCAGGCCATAGGGAACCGTCCCGATGGCAACCCTCTCGCCAAAGACGGGATAGCGCTCCACCACAATCTGCCAGGAGGAGAGCACCCAAACTAAGTGCATCTGTCTCAGCTTCGCCACCCCAAGCCCCAAGTCCTCGGACTGAAAGGTGGAGCAGTCCTGAAAGTAGTTGATGATGGAAGCCATGGTGAGCTTCCCCTCACTGTCCGTCTCACTGTATCTGATTCTGCTGTCAAATGTATACATGTCAAATCCCTCCGGGCGACCCTCCTGCCGTCAAATGACAGCTTTCAGCCGTCACACGAATAACTGATAAATGATATTCGCAATCCAGAATATGATATAGAGGAGCATTCCCAGGTTCAGGATTACCGTGCGGAACCGCTTCCCTCTGGGTATCGCCACCTGCCCTGCCGCAAAGGAGAACCTCCTCTTCGCCAGGCACACGATGAACAGCACCAGGCCTGCTATCAGATTGGCCAGCACAAATATCATCAGGGCCCCATACGCCAGTATTCCAGCCATATTCTCATTGACAAAGGCCACCATGGACGATATGTCCATATCCTGTGCCAGAGCCAGATACTCATCCAAATCGAGCATCCGCATCACTGCCGTGCTCACCACGCCGCCCATGAAATTGACCATCATGTGGATAGCGATGGTAATCTTCAGGTTGCCGGTCTTCACATACAGGAATGCCAGAATCAGGCCCAGCGCAAAGGCATAGACGAACTGATTCAGGTTGCCGTGGAAGAGGGCGAACATAAGCCCAGACAGAACTACCGCAGTGCCCTGTCCATAGCGGACCGTCCTGTCAACAATCAGCTTACGGAAGACATATTCCTCTACGATGGGTGCGCAAATCACCGTTGCAATCAGTATCGTCCACAGGCTGCAGGACTGCGTGATATTGGCCAACTGGTTTTGCACGATGCCGCCCTTGAGCATACCGATAATCGTGGTAAAAATGACGCCAATGATATTTCCCAGATATAAAGCGCCCATGCACATAATGGCAGCCACGATAAATTTCCCTGCCCTAATCGGATGCCGCTCCACTTTGTCCGCAGGAACCGTCCTCACCAAGAGGACAAGCACCGGCATGCCAATCAGATACATGGGAGCCATAGACAGAATCATGCTGATGTCTCCATCCATCAGCCACTCCGGCCGCAGGAAAAAGGCCAGATACGATACCAGCATCTGCACGGCAACTATCACTATGGTCCCCAGAATGAACATTCCTCCCAGCTTGGAGAAATGATTTCTGGCAGCCTTCAGTTCCTGCCTCTCATGCTCCTCTTCTGTCTGCCGCAGGCCCTGCGTCTCCCATGTGTTATTGTTTTCCCATGTCCCGTAGCCATTCTCTTTCATGCCATAACCCCTCTGTCTGATGCACTAATATATACCATTTCTTTTATATTCTAAATTAGTTTACCATATATTCGGGCATTTGAAAAGACTGAGAACGGTTTTGCGGGTTGACTTTTTGCTACAGTGGAGGAGCAAACATAAAGCATTGCAATCGCAATTCCTTACCATGTCATATGCTATCATTTAAAAAGTATCTCCGACTATCCTGCACATACGTTCTTTCGTCTTATCTTTATAGCTGCTTTCCCTTATGATTTCTTCCGCGCTTCCTGACGGAGCCGCCTGTCCGGCATCCCCATCCTTTACTCTCCTTTAACAGGAACCGCTCCCCCTTCATAAGTCCGTACCGGGTTCCCCTGCCCCTCTACCACACGCTTTTTCCGCACAGCAATATAATATTTCTCTGTAGTGGATTCCAAATCGCCGATATAAGCAGCTATTTCCTTCGTCCGTATTCCCTTTTCATATTGCCGAGCCGCAAAGGTTCTCCTATAAATGTGTAGTCCTTGACTCAAATCGCTTAATCCAGCGTTACGAAATACCGTGGTCATGCGGTGCTCCAGGTTGGTTGCAGTGTTCCCCTTGCCCGTCCTGGTCCGTACAATCAAGCTATCGGCATCATGGTCACTTTGCATAAGCCATATCGTTTTCAAGACCTTCAGGGCCTCTGCAGTCAAGGCAATCTTCCTCGCCTTTTCGTTTTTGGTACTCCCCGCTACAAGGACATATTTGTCGCTTTCTTCCCCTCCTGCTCTGTTTTTAACTACAGAACGGCTTTTCTCAATCGCTAAGATTCCCTGCTCCAGATCCACGTCCCTCCAACAAAGGTTTGCTTTATACATCTTCTTTTCAGTGTTGTCACGGATAGATTCCACATGAATCCAACTTCCCGCATTCCTGACCTGCATACATGCTGAATCCTCCATCGCCGTAACTTCCCGATATACAGCGGTTGGAATCGTTATTTCTCCATACAGTCCACGCAGGATACCCAACTTCCCAATTCCACAATAACTCAACCCTTTTCTCCTGCTATTCCGCTTCCTTGAATGTAATGAACTAATCCATTTTTCCGTCTGCCCCAAAACCATTAAACCCACATAAATTACGCTCTGGCCATCATTTGACAATAATCTATAAAATAATCTATCCGTTAGGATTTTTCAGGAAAAAGCAGAAAAATATTCCTGATTTCGATAACGGCATAACCTGCGCTTTCCTTTGTCTTAAAATACCAGAATCCCGCAAACCCTTGATTTTACTGCACAAAAATACCCCGATGAATCTCTCCACCGGGGGTTCTGAAGCAGGGCAATCCCTGCTGCGCAGGGCTACAAGGATTCGAACCTTGAAATGA
>CAMQOJ010000149.1 GCA_947003375.1 uncultured Lachnospiraceae bacterium | reverse complement strand
AAAATTGATTGGTTCCGTTGCCATATACGACAATGAAATTGATGGCCTGGTGGTGGAAAAAAGTTTTCAAAGGACGGGCTATGGAGAAACATTGTTGAAATTTGCTGTTTCCCGTTTGCAAAACAGCAATATTTCGCCAATTGTCCTGCATGTTGCGGATTGGAATCAGGGAGCCATCAAGATGTATCTGAAAAACGGGTTTTCTATCGTTAGTACAGAAGTGGTTATACTGCATAACGCTGAATGCTGCCTAATGTAATCATGCGAATGAACCAGTCAGCGTTATGCAGTCTGGTTTCACGGCAAGTGAAATCGTTAAGCAGTATAAATAATAAAACTTTAAGAAACGGAGGGCAATTCATTATGGAGAAAAAATTCATCTACGACGAGCAGACAGCCGTGGTGGACACCGACAAGGGAAAGGTACGTGGCTATTTCTATGACGACATGTACATCTTCAAGGGGATCCCCTACGCCAAGGCAAAGCGCTTCCACGCGCCGGAGCCGGTAGAGCCCTGGGAGGGCGTGTTCCAGGCCACGAGCTACGGCTATGTGTGCCCCCTTATGGATCTGGGCAAGCCCGGCGGCGAGCTGATGGTGCCCCACCGGTTCTGGGTCATGAATGAGGACTGCCAGAACCTGAACGTATGGAGCCCGGGCCTGGACGGGGAGAAGCGCCCCGTCATGGTATGGCTCCACGGGGGCGGATTCTTCGCAGGCTCCTCCATCGAGCAGATCGCCTATGAGGGGGAGAACATGTGCAAGCTGGGCCAGGTGGTGGTGGTTTCCGTGAACCACAGGCTCAATGTCCTTGGCTACTGCGACCTGTCTCCTTTCGGGGAGGAGTACGCAAACTCCGGCAACGCGGGCACGGACGACCTGGTGGCCGCCCTGAAATGGATCCATGACAACATCGAAAGCTTCGGCGGAGATCCGGAGAACGTGACCATCTTCGGACAGTCCGGCGGCGGCGCCAAAGTCACCACCCTGCTCCAGACCCCGGCGGCGGACGGCCTGTTCGCCAAGGGCATCAACATGAGCGGCGTCCTGGGCGGCCTGATGGCAGACTGCACCGGAAACGGCGAGAAGCTGGGCAAGGCGCTGATGGAAGAGCTGAAGGTAGAGGATGTGAAAGCCCTGGAGACAGTGCCCTACGATGCGCTGGCTGCCGCTTACAATAAAGTCAAGCCCGCCCTGGAGAAGGCCGGTGAGTATGTGGGCGGAGCGCCCTACAAGAACGGTTTCTATGCAGGGGATCCCGTGGTCAATGGCTTCCGCAGGGAGACGGAGCATGTGCCCATGATGGTGGGCAGCGTGTTCGGAGAGTTCGGCTCCTTTGCACCCACCCCTTACAAGAAAGCGGAGATGACCCCGGAGGCAGGCGCGGCCTATGTGGAAGGGGAAGTGGGCAAGGAGGAATCCAAAGAGCTCCTCGACCTCTTCCGGAAAGCCTACCCGGAGCGCAACCCGGTGGACATCATGACCATGGACTTCATGTTCCGGGGGCCGGAGATCGAGTACATCAAAACCAGGGCGAACTGCAGCGGCGGCGTATGGCCCTACCTGTTCAACCTGGACATGAACTTTGACGGCGGCAGGACGCCCTGGCACTGCGCGGACATCCCCTACTTCTTCCACAACACGGAGCTTGCCCCCTACACCCAGGAGCAGGGCGTCACGGAGCGGGTGGAGAAGCTGATATTCGACTCCGTCATGGCCTTTGCCAGGACCGGCAATCCCCAGAATCCGGAAGTGCCCAACTGGCCCGTTTCCACACCGGAGACCGAGTACACGCTGGTCATCGGCAAGGAGAGCGAAGTCAAGGAGAATTTCGACCACGAGCTGATCCCTGTCCTTGGAAAATGCATGGGCCCTGTGCTTGCCAGGATGATGGCCAAGCAGAAGCCCCAGATACAGCACTGAGAGGATAGAGAATAGAATACCCTAAAAGAGGAATGGCTGCCTGTATCGGAGCCATTCCTTTTTTGAAAAAAGTATTGTCTTTTTACTATATCTATGGCAGAATGAAGATACATAGGGTGCCCCTGGACAGGGGCCTGAAAGGAGAACATAGCTATGGACAAAATGAAAGTGGCAATCATCGGCTGCGGAACCATCGCCAACAGCGCCCACATCCCCTCTTACATGAAGAACGAGGATGTGGAGATCAAGTATTTCTGCGACATCATCCCGGAGCGGGCGGAGGCTGCCGTGGAGAAGTACGGCTGCGGCAAGGCTGTGGTGGACTACAAGGAAGTGCTGGCAGACCCTGAGGTGGAAGCCGTATCCGTCTGCACCCCTAACCTGATGCACTCCGTGATTTCCATAGATGCGCTGAAGGCGGGCAAGAACGTGCTCTGCGAGAAACCCGCGGCCAGGATCTACGAGGAGGCGGTGGCCATGCAGCAGGCCCAGCATGAGAGCGGCAAGGTGCTGAACATCGGCGTTGTGAACCGGTTCAACAACCAGGTGAACCGCATCCGCGAGTACATCCAGGAAGGCCGCCTGGGAGAGATCTACCATGTATACATCAGCTTCCGGGCCCACAGGAGCATCCCCGGGCTGGGCGGCGCCTTCACCACCAAGGAGATTGCCGGCGGCGGCGTGCTGATCGACTGGGGCGTGCATTATCTGGATCTGACCATGTACTGCCTGGGCGATCCCAAGGCCCTCACCGTGTCCGGCGAGACCTTCTGCAAGCTGGGCAGGGACATTGAGGGATATACCTACAAGGATATGTGGGCAGGCCCTCCCGTGAAGGACGGCATCTATGACGTGGACGATTCCGTCACCGCCCTGATCCGCACCGACGGCCCCACCTTCACCATGCACGGCGCCTGGGCGCAGAACATCGGCGAGAGCGAGACCTTCATCGACTTCATGGGCGACAAGGGTGGCATCCGCCTGCAGTACGGCGGGGACTTCACCGTGTACACCGCGGAGCATGACGCGCTGGTGAAATTCACCCCCGAGGGAAAGAGCGAGGACATGTTCCAGACGGAGATAGACTCCTTCGTCAGATGCATCCGCACCGGGGAGAAGCTGCCCTCCCATATCGACACCGTGCTGAAGACGGCCAAGATTTTGCAGGCCATCTATGATTCCGCCGAGCAGCACAGGGAGATCGTGCTGGATTGACGGCGCAGGGATGAACGTGATACAGTGCGCCAGGGCCTGTGGGCTTTGGCGCATTGTCTGAAGTTCCGGAAGCGGGGCCTGGGCTGATATGGATTGTATATGGGGAAAGAATCATGCTGAAAATATATTTTGGAGATATGGAGGAAGCGATATATAATACATCCGATTACTTTGATGTAGTATATGAGGATGCGTGGATTACTTCGACCTTTGCGAAAGCGGTAATCAAGGACATAGATAAATCAGAGGTGCTGAGCAGCCATTGCATCGAAAGCCCTGTGCTGGGCCAGATTCCTCCGGTGAGCCTGGCAGGGGGGACAAAGACCCTGCTATTGATGTATTTTGAACCGGAGAATATATTCAATGCGTCTACCTGCGGCGACAATTGCGCGAAGTGGATTCTGGAGATAGCCCAGATAAAGGATGTCACAATCAACTTGAGGCATATCATGGATTTCGGCCGGGAGAAGCCCTTCGGCGTGGAAGTGATGGTGCTCAATAGCTGTCAGACAGTACGGGACATGTCAGAACTGCTTCCCCAGGCGAGCAGATTCTTAAGGGAGAATGCAGATGAAGGGTGCCTATAGAATATCTGTGAGCACGAAAAGGATAAAATATGATTTTACCATAAACAGGAACATCACGATTATACAGGGCGACAGCGGGACTGGCAAGACGACTTTGGTGGGGCTTATCAGAAGATTTTATGAGCAGGGCTCCAAGAGTGGCGTGAAGCTGGAATGTGACAGAGTATGTATGCCATTGGGCGGCAGGGACTGGTACAAGCTGCTGGATGGCGTACATGATACCATAGTATTCATAGATGAGGGCAATGCTTTCGTGAAATCCAATGATTTCGCAAGAGCTGCCAAAGCTTCCGACAATTATTATGTCATCGTTACAAGGGAGGCTTTAGGCTCACTCCCTATAAGCGTAAATGAAATATATGGTATAAGGTCCAATGGGAAAATGGCGGAAAATGTTCCTGTATACAATTCCATGTATCGCCTGTATGGAGAATTTGCCCACAGTACCGAGATAAACCCTACATTGGTCATAACAGAGGATTCCAATGCCGGACATGATTTTTTCTCTGAAGTCTGCGCACCTTTGGGGATAGCCTGCATATCGGCTCATGGCAGGGACAAGATTACAGATTATATATACAGCAGGCCTGGAGACGCTGTCCTGATTATTGCGGACGGCGCAGCATATGGCTCAAAGATGCGGGAGACATGTGAGTATCTGAAAGAATTCAGCAACTATGTGCTATACCTGCCGGAATCTTTTGAGTGGCTGTTGTTAGCTTCTGGCATACTTAAGGAAAGGGGACTGAAGGATATACTGAAAAGTCCCTGTAAATACATCGAAAGCAGTGAATTCTTCAGTTGGGAGAGATTCTTCACGCATCTGCTGGAGAAACTGACGGAGGAGACCCCAGTCACGACCAGATACAACAAACAGGGCAGGTTGCCTCCTTTTTTTCGGAGGAGGGGAAATATCGATAAAGTCCTGGGGCAGATTCCTTCCATAAAGTTTAAAGATAACTCGGTGTAAGCTCTCCCTGCCATGGCCTTAGGGGAATCGCGAACCACAAAAACCAACACGAGATTTAGGAGGATACCAACATGATGAACGCTGCTCCCAAATGGAACAGAGTATCCGATGCGGAAATGGTGAGGCGGCTGGAAAGGCCCGCGGGAAAAATAGACGTCATCCTGGATACGGATACCTACAACGAGATAGACGACCAGTTCGCCCTGTCCTATATGGTCAGGTCAGTGGAAAAGCTGGAAGTGAAGGCCATCTACGCCGCGCCCTTTTCGAACCATCACTCCACAGGCCCCGCGGACGGCATGGAGAGGAGCTACCAGGAAATCCTGAAGGTGCTCACCTTGCTGGAGGCCGAGGAGCTGAAGGAGGTGACCTACAGGGGCTCCATGGGTTACCTGCAGGGCGAAGACGAACCTGTAATATCGGACGCGGCAAAGGACCTGGCAGAGCGGGCCATGCAGTATTCTGCCGAGAATCCGCTGTACGTGATCAGCATAGGCGCGATCACCAACATCGCCTCCGCCATCCTCCTGAACCCGGAGATCACAGGCCGCATAGTGGTGGTATGGCTGGGGGGACATGCGCTGAGCTGGCCGGACACGGAGGAGTTCAACATGGTGCAGGACATCGCGGCCGCCAGGATCGTCTTTGGCTGCGGCGTTCCCCTGGTGCAGCTTCCCTGCATGGGCGTGGTCTCGGAATTCGCCGCCACGGGGCCGGAGCTGGAATACCATCTTAAGGGCAGGAACAGGCTGTGCGACTATCTCCTGGAGCATGTGCTGGACGAAGTGACCCTGCTGGATGCGGGCAGGTTCTGGTCGAGGGTCATCTGGGACGTGACCGCCGTGGCCTGGCTCCTGGACGGGGACTTCATGCAGGACTACCTGATCCACAGCCCGATCCCGGAGTATGACGGAAAGTACGCCTTTGACAATACCAGGCATTTCATCCGGTATGTCTATCATGTGAATCGGGACAGGCTAATCGGGGATCTGTTCGAGAAGCTGCGCAGATAGCTTCCGGGCGATTGGGGATATTCGGAAGGCTTTGCGGGCAGGAAGCGGGCAGTCGGCACTGACATGGCCCGTCAGCCTGGCGTAATCTGCCGCCACTTCCCCGTGCGATACCGGGCAAAGGAGATGGCCCAGTTAATCAGCCACCCCACGGGCACCGTGACCCACACCATCTCGATGCCCAGGACAGGGGCCAGGGAAATGGAGGCTGCCACCCTGAAGAACAGGTTGGCCAGGTTGGCGATGGTGAACATCCTCATGTCCCCCGCGCCCCGCAGCAGCCCGTCCACGGCCATCTTGAAGCCGATGAGGCAGAAGAACCATCCCATGAAGACAAGGTAGTCGTTGCCTGTTGCCATGGCAGTCTCCGTGCCCTCGCTACCCAGGAAGAATGCGATCATCGGGCTGTGGAACAGCTCCAGGGCCAGGCAGATCACAAGAGCGCAGAATATGACCATCAGATTGGCCGCATGGTATCCTGTTACGATGCGGTCTTCTTTTTTTGCCCCCAAGTTCTGGGCGGTGTAGGAGGACATGGCGTTGCCGATGGCGGCCATGGGCACCACGCAGATGGACTCCACCCGGATGCCCGCGGAGAAGCCGGCCAGGGCCTGGGGGCCGAAGCCGTTCACCACGGACTGCACCAGCATCATGCCGATGGAGATGATGGACTGCTGGAGGATGGAGGGCAGGGCGATCCGGGTCATGTCCGCCAGCTCTTTTTTGTCAAAGATGCCTGTCTTCCCGCACTCCAGCTTTTTTTGCACATAGAGGAATACCGCGAAGGACAGCAGGGCGGAGAGGCCCTGGGCGATCAGCGTGGCCCATGCCACCCCGGCCACGCCCAGGCGGAACCGCTGTACCAAAACCAGGTCCAGCCCGATGTTGAACAGGGAGGAGAAGACCAGGAAGCACAGCGGGATCCTGGACTTCCCCAGGGCGTTGAACATGGAGGAGATCACATTGTACATGAACAGGAAGGGCAGACCGCAGAAGTAGATGCCCAGGTACTGCACCGCCATGTCCAGCACCTCCGGGGGCGTATGCAGCGCCAGCATGATCTGGCGGCAGAAGGCCAGCCCGAATGCGGCCAGCAGGATGCTGACGGCCAGGAAGGTCAGGAAGGCTGTGGACACGGCCAGCTTCATCCTGCTGTACTCCTTCGCGCCGAAGTGTCTGCTGACGATGACGGAAGCCCCCACGCCTCCGCCCACGGCGATGCAGATGAAGACATTGGTGAGGGCGTAGCTGGCCCCCACGGCGGCCAGGGCGTCCTCCCCCACCAGGCGGCCCACGATGGCGGAGTCGGCCATGGTATAGGTCTGCTGGAAGAGATTGCCTACGATCATGGGCAGGGCGAAGACGATCAGGGCGCTGAGAGGCTTTTTCTGTGTGAGGTAGTCGTTTTTCATGTCTGGGGCTCCTTGTCTGGGATTTGGGCGATGGCTCTGGAGGCCCGCGGGGCATATTTTCAAATTAGGTCTTGACATTTCCCGCCGGGACGATTATGTTTGCTTTATGTGGCATCTTACCTTATAATCAATATATGATGACATATCCACCATCTTATCAGATTCGGAGTACATTTTGCAAGACAGGAGAGGACAGAACGGATGAAGAATTTTAAATTTTTATTGGAATACGATGGGAGCCGCTACTCTGGATGGCAGCGCCAGCCGGAGAAGAACACTATCCAGGGGAAGCTGGAGCATGTGCTGGGGCTGATGTGCGGGAAGGAGACGGAGGTCATCGGGGCGGGGCGCACCGATGCGGGGGTCCACGCCAAAGGCATGGTGGCCAACGCCTGGATGGAGACGGAGATGAGCTGCGAGGAGATCCGGGATTACATGAACCGCTACCTGCCGGACGACATCGCTGTGCGGGAGGTCAGGGAGGCCGCGGACAGGTTCCACGCCCGGTACAACACCACGGGCAAGACCTATCGGTACACCTGCCAGGACGGGCCTGTGAAGTCCGTGTTCGACAGGAAATACTGCGTCAGGCTGGACGAGCGGCCTGACCTTGCGAAGATGCGCCAGGCCGCGGAGCTTTTGCAGGGGGAGCACGACTTCCGGAATTTCTGCGTGAACCCCAGGATGAAGAAATCCACGGTGCGGAATGTGGACAGCATCGAAATCAAACGGGAGGGGGAGTATCTGTACTTCACCTTCCACGGCAACGGGTTCCTCCAGAACATGGTGCGCGTCATGGTGGGGACTCTCCTGGAGGTGGGCTACGGAAACATCACCCTGGATGAGGTAAAGGAATCCCTCACGGGCTTCGTGCGGCAGAAGGCGGGCCCTACGGCCCCGGCGGCGGGGCTTTGCCTGATGGACGTGGATTATAACTAGGGGATGAATTGGGAAGAAGCGGGTTTTCAGAGTTTTGATTCCCGCGGGCAATGAGCCAAGCGGATGCGCCAGTATCCATTTGGCGAATGCCGCGAGGGTCAACAACCGCGCTGCTTGCAGCGGGGGTGTTGACTGATATGTGCGCCGGAGCGCGCAAGGTGGAAAAGCATGAGATTCATATTTTCTTATCTGAAGAAATACCGCGGAATGATAGCGGCGGCCATGACGATCAAGTCCATCGCCGCCCTGGGGGAGCTGATGCTCCCTTACGTCCTGGAGCATATGGTGGACGATGTGGTGCCCAGGCAGAGCAGGGCGCTGATTTTCGGCTGGGGCGCGGTGATGATCGTGCTGGCCGTCTTCGTGCGCCAGACCAATGTGAAGGCCAACCGGATGTCCACCAAGGTGGCCAAGGAGAGCATCTATGAAATCCGCAGGGATCTGTTCTGGAAGTCCCTGGGATTATCGGGGAACCAGGTAGATGAATTCGGCCTGCCGTCACTGAATTCCCGGATGACCTCGGATTCCTACAATGTGCAGAACTTCATCCGCAGCTTCCAGGCCATGGGGGTGCGCGCCCCCATCCTGCTGATAGGAGGCATCGCGATTACGCTGACCATGGACGTGGGGCTGGCGTCGGTCCTGTGCATCCTGGCGCCCATCATGATCGGGTTGGTGGTGTTCGTGTCCTGGAAGGGCATACCGCTGTATGAAAAGGTGCAGCAGTGCGTGGACGACATCGTGCGGATCATGCGGGAGAACATCACAGGCATCCGGGTGGTGAAGGCCCTCTCGAAAGAGGATTACGAGATGCGCCGCTTCGGGGAGGCCAATGAGCAGATGGCGGGAAAGGACATCCGGGCGGGCATCGTCATGGCCCTGCCGGGGCCCCTGATGACTTTCGTGCTGAACGTGGGCCTGACCATCGTGGTGGTGGTGGGCGCTGTCAGGGTCAACGGGGGCGTCACCAAGCCCGGGGTCATCCTGGCTTTTCTCACTTATTTCAATATGATATCC
>CAMQOJ010000148.1 GCA_947003375.1 uncultured Lachnospiraceae bacterium | reverse complement strand
CTATCTGCCACAGGCTGTCACCGGGGCGCACCGTGTATTCCGTGTACGACGGGCCGGACTGGGCCGCGGGTATCCGCAGCACCTGCCCCACGTCCAGCGCGTCGCCGGTCAGGCCGTTCAGGCTCTTGATTGCCTCCACCGTGGTTCCGTATCTACGGGCTATCTGCCACAGGCTGTCACCGGGGCGCACCGTGTATTCCGTGTACGACGGGCCAGGGGAGGGGGATGGCCCGGGAGAGGGAGAGGGCCCCGGGGACGGTACGTTCTCACCGATGCCCAGGTATACGTCATAGAGCTTGCGCCAAGTGCTCTGCCCCACGATGCCGTCCGCCGCCAGGTTCATGATCCGCTGGAACGCAATGACGGACTCCCTGGTGCCGCTGCCGAAGATTCCGTCCTGGGCCGGGGCCGGGACGCTGGCGTAATATTCCGATACCACGTTCAACAGATACTGCAGGGTCACCACGTCCTGCCCTCTGGAGCCCTGGCGCAGGACCACATTCGGCGGAACCGTGCCCAGCCCTAAGGAAATCCCCTCGCTGTCCAGCTCCGCCAGTCTGGCCACCGCGCTGTAGAGGCTGGATATCTTGAACCAGGTGGACTTCCCCACAATCCCGTCCGGTGACAGCCCGAAGACACTCTGGAATTTCGCTACGGCAGCCCTGGTGCTCTCCCCGAAGGTGCCCGCCGGATCCGTGATCGCCGGGATGGCGGGGTAATTCCTGCGGATCCTGTTCAGGTAGGTCTGGATGGTCTGCACGTCCAGCCCTGTGCTCCCCACCCGCAGGGGTGTCCCCGGATAGGAGGTCAGGCTGCCGGTGATGATGTCCGTGCTGGCCAGTTCGATGTCCTTCGGATAATAGGAGCGAAGAATCTGCAGCGGCGTATACCCCTGGTTGGCCAAAGTCACGGTGCCCCACTGGGACATGCCCTTACAGGTGACGGTGGTGCCATTGCAGAAGGAAGTGAAATAGGGCACGTTCTGGCCCTGCCTGCGGACGTATTCGTTGAAGACTCTGTCCACAATCCTGCTGATGGACTCATAAATGGGCCGCCCGTACACGAAATACTGGTCATAGGCCGTGCTGTTCGTGATGTCGAAATTGTATCCTTTCGACCTGTACCATTCCGTGTAGATACGATTCAGGGCAAACGTGACAATGGCATGAATGTTGGCGGTCAGCGAGGCCTCCGGCCAGGTGGGATAGATTTCGCTGCTGGCCACATTCTTCACGTAATCCGGGAAGGACACCTGTACATTGGAGACATTCGCGCCGGGAGGCCCCAGATGCACTGTGATTGGGTTGGGAATGACGACTTGCCGCAGAATCCTGTCTGTCGAACCGTCAATTCCGCCGTCTGCCCGTCCCGCTCCTCCCTGATTCCTCCGGGCTCCCATCAGATTCCCGTCCGCAAATTCCCCCGTGCCCGTCAATCGCGGCATTGCCGCCGGTTCCTGGCTGCCGTCCGCTGGCCTGCCCTCTTCCATCGTTCCGCCGACACCAGCAGCTCTCCCGGCATCTGCCCGTCCGGTGCCAGCCGTTTCCCTTCCGGCTTCCATCGGCCTGCTGCCCTCCGCCGCTCCACCTCCGTCCTCCGTGTCGGCCCGCCCCACCTGGCCGCGCTTTTCCTGCATGGCCACGGCAGGCTTTCCCACGAAAATCTTCGTCTCCCCAGGACGCCTCTGCCGCTCCTGCATGGGCACCATGGCAAGGGGCAGGACGGCAGTCTCCTGGTCATAAATGGGTATGTTGGAGACATAGATCGTGTCGAAGCCCGCTTTCTGCGCCAGCACATTGTAGCTTGCATATGGCAACCCGGAAAAATACTGGTTCTGGGAAAAGCTCTTGTCCAATGTCTCCAGAGGCACAGTCCCGGTCTCCCCGCTTTCGTCCGTGCGAAGCTGGTACAGGCTGTTGCCCTCATCGTCCAGCACCCTGACCTGTACGCCCTCCAGAGGCAGGGCTTCATGGGCAGTCCGCGCCTGTATGGTCAAATATCCAATCGCCATAGTATGGTTCTCCTGATTTCCTGTCATACATAGGATATGATGATAACGGTTTACATGTGTATGGCGATGACGGACGCACGGAGATCAATTTTGCAAAGCAGCAATCTGAGGTATTGATAATATATCGCATAAAGTGTAGAATTAAGAAAGATTGTCTGATTTCAATAGTCTCTATCAAAAAATGAAACCCAAATCCAGGAGGTATCATCATGAAAGTCTTACTGATCAACGGAAGCCCCCGTCCAAAGGGCAACACTTCCATCGCCCTGCAGGAGATGGAGAAGACCTTTACCCTGGAGGGTATCGAGGCGGAAACCATCCAAATCGGGAACAAGGACATCCGGGGCTGTATCGCCTGCGGCAGATGCGCAGAGCTGGGGAAATGCGTCTTCAACGACATGGTAAACGAAGCGGCCCCCAAATTTCAGGAATGCGACGGACTTGTAATCGGAAGCCCTGTGTACTACGCTTCCGCTAACGCCACTCTGGTGGCCTTCCTGACCAGGCTCTTCTACAGCACCTCCTTTGACAAGACCATGAAGGTAGGGGCCAGCGTGGTAGTGGCCAGGAGAGGCGGGCTGTCCGCCACCTTCGACGAGCTGAACAAATTCTTCACCATCAGCGGCATGCCCGTGGCCTCCAGCCAATACTGGAACAGCGTCCACGGCAGAGGGCCGGGGGAGGCGGCACAGGACGCAGAGGGCCTGCAGACCATGCGCACCCTGGCAAAAAATATGGCTTTCCTGATGAAGAGCATAGCCCTGGGGAAAGAGGCTTACGGCCTGCCTGAAAAGGAGGAGCACCTCTGGACGCATTTCATCCGCTGAAAAGCATCCGAAAAGGTGCCTGACAGTGGGCACAGGAGCGGTTAATGCCCCAAGCGGCACATTTCATGCCATGGCGCTTAAGATATATCCCCATGTTCTCCGATATAAATGTAAAGGAAATCACCTACGCCGGGAGCCGCCGGCAAGATATGGCAGGAAAGGAGAATGGCCATGGCAAATATGATTGAGACAGGTTACGCTGCCGCAGCCGGACTGGGCGGCACACAGAGCACCGCTGTCAACGGCAGGGAAAAGGCGGACAGCAGCTTCTCCGATGCCATGCTGGAGAAATACACCCTTTCCCCGAAAGACATGTCCCTGACAGAATACAAGCTGTACATCCGCGATAAAGTAAGGAACCTTTACACCCACCCCTCCCAGCGGCGGGTGGACTGGCTCATCGACATCACCGATGCCGCTTACAGGCGGATGCAGGCAGACCCGCTCTACGAGCAGCAGGTTCTGGACTACCTGGCCAGGAACAAGGCGGCCAACGTATACGGCCATGCGCCGAGATTCGTGTTCGTCCACATAGACGATACCTGGGAGAAGTGCTACGGCTATGCCTTCGGCATGCAGGACGACTCCCGCGCCAGGAGGGCCGCGGAGCGCAGGCGCATGGCGGCGGAGGCCGCAAAGAGGGCCCGCCGGAAAAAGCTTTTAAAGGAATATCTGAAGAAGCGGGCGGAGGCCAAGAGACTCCAGGATAAGCTGCTGAAGAACCAGATCCTGAAGAACTGGCTGGAGCACGACCGCCTGACCAGGAAATGGATCGACCAGAAGCGGATGGCCCAGGAGATCAAAGAGCAGAAGAAAGAACAGAAGCGGATACAGACCCGGGAAGTCAAGGAATGGAGCGAGGAGCGGCAGGCGGAAGCAGCCCTCAACGCCTATGAAGCCAGCATCATCATGATGATCCGCCAGGAGGAGCAGCTTTTTTCCTGACGGGAAGCGGCAGGGGCATACGTGCCCCTGTTTCGGTTTACCGGGGCATACCGGAAGGAAGGAGGCGCAGGGATGCGGCACAAGATTCTGATTGCGGAGGACGATACGGACATCAGCCGCCTGCTGTCCAGGATACTGGAGGCCCAGGGCTATCAGGCCATGCAGGCATTTTCCGGGACGGAGGCCCTGTCCCTTATCGAGCGCGGGGAGCCGGACCTCCTTCTCCTGGACCTCATGCTGCCTGGCCTGTCCGGAGAAGAGCTGCTGGCCAGGCTCCGGGAGGAGCGGCACTATGGCTTCCCCGTCCTAATCCTCTCCGCCAAAAGCGCCCTGGGCGACAAGGTGGCCCTCTTAAAAAACGGGGCGGACGATTATATCACCAAGCCCTTTGAGCCCGAGGAGGTCATCGCCCGAATCCAGGCTGCCCTGCGGCGGGCAGGCAGCCCTTCCAGGCAGCAGCCGGAAGCGCTGGCCTACGGCAATATAAAGCTCTATCCGGACTCACGCAGGGTGCTGGTAAACCAGCGGGAGCTGTCCCTGACCGCCCATGAATATCAGCTCTTGTACCTGTTCCTGCAGTCCCCGGAAAAGGTCTATTCCCGGGAAAGCCTTTACGAGCTGGTATGGCAGGGCGGCTATTACGGCGAGAACAATACCGTGAACGTCCATGTGAGCAATCTGCGCCGCAAAATCAGGGAAGCCGATGCCTCCCGGGAATATATCCGGACCGTGTACGGCATCGGCTTCCGGCTGGGGTGAGCCTGCCGGGCCCCTCCTCCTTTCCCACAGTCACGATTTCTATGCCCTTTTCATCGAACAGCCTCAGCTCCTCCTCGGACGCGTAAAAAACAGCACCCCCGCTCTGACAAAGTCAGGAAATCTTTACGACATCTTTAAAAGTTCTTTATGACTTATTAACCCCCCATGGTCTATAATGATACCTGTCAGCCGGAAAAGCACACACCGGCGAAACGGCGAAAAGGAGGCCAGAAATGAATGACTATATCATAGAAGCGCGGCAGATCACCAAAAAATACCGCTCTGTCCCGGCCCTGGATGGGGTGACCCTGAAGGTGACGCCCGGGAGCATCTACGGGCTGATCGGCGACAATGGCGCGGGGAAGTCCACCCTTTTAAAGCTCCTGGCAGGGCATATCTTCCCCACCGCAGGGGAGATCCGCCTGTTCGGCCAGTCCGGGGAAAAGGAACTGCGCCGCTGCCGCAGGCAGATGGGCGCCATAATCGAACATCCCGGCTTTTTCCCCAATATGACCGTGGAGCGCACCCTGGAATACTATCGCATCCAAAAGGGCATCCCGGGAAGGAAAAAGGTGGAGCAGATCATGGAGCTTGTGGACATACGGGAAAAGCGCCGGGAAAAATGCAGGCATCTCTCCCTGGGCCAGAAACAGCGGCTGGGCCTTGCCATCGCCCTGTTGGGGGAGCCCTCAGCATTGGTTTTGGACGAGCCCGTCAACGGCCTGGATCCCAGCGGCATCGTGGAGCTGCGCACCCTGCTCCAGAGGCTGAGCACGGAGAAGCGCATCACCATCCTGCTGTCCAGCCATATCCTGCCCGAGCTTCAGCAGACCGCCACTGTGTTCGGGTTCCTAAGCAGGGGGAAGCTGCTGGAGGAGATATCCGCCCGGGAGCTGTACGAAAAATGCGCGGACCGTCTGGACATCGCCGTGGAGGACACGGAAAAGTACGCCGCCCTGCTGGCAAGGCATTTCCCGGAGGAGGACTGGCGGGTGCTCCCGGAGGGCACCATACAGATCCGCGGCTTCCGCCGGGAGCCCGGGGCCTACAGCCGCCTGGCCATGGAGCACGGGCTCTGCATCCTGAGGCTGGAGCGCAGGTCCGCCTCTCTGGAGGACTATTACCTGAACCTGAAGAACGGAGGGAAAGCATCATGTTGAACTATATCAAAAGCGAGCTCTACCGCGCGGCGCACAGCAGGGAAATCCGCGGGACCTTCATAAGCCTGCTGGCAATCATCCTGGCCATGAACCTGACCCTGTTCCTGATGAAGGACGTGGAGCATTTCCGCTACGGCTCCGCCTCCTTCTCCTATTCCATGCTGGTGTCCGTGCCTATGATGTACTGCTATGTAGCCGCCGACGTGGCCGCCATGCTGTATGAATCGGACAGGCGAAGCGGCACCATGGGGAACAGCATCGCCTATGGCATTTCCCGGATGCAGCTCTTCGCCGGGAAATGTATCGTCAGCTTCGCAGTCTCTCTGCTCCTGCTGGCGGTGCTGCTGCCGGTGTACATCGGAAGCGCCGCGCTGCTGCTGCATGACGCGGGCCCCACCACCATCCAGGATATGCTGCTGGAAATCCCTGCCATGTCCCTGATCGCCACCGGCTCCCTGATCCTGGCGGTGGTGGCGCTGGACCTCTTTGAAAACAGATTCTTCAGCGTCCTCACATGGCTGGCGGTGATGCTGTTCCTGCCCAAGCTCCTGCTGTTCGCCGGGATACTCCTGCCCTTTGGAGGGGACGCGCTCATGGATGCGGCCATGTGGATGCCCGCCAACTTCATCCCGGCAGGGACGCGGGTCAACATGTCGGAATGCGTGGCCGTATGGGACACCGGGGCGGGCATGGCCAGATGCCTCGTCTCAGGCGCGGCCGGAATCCTTGTGTTCGGCCTGGCAGGTGTGCTATTATTGAGGAAACGGGACATTTGATACAGACGGCGTGCCGGGGCGCGGCAATTTTCGCCCCGGAGCAGTACATGGGATTCTGCCCTCGTGTCTGCGGGGCTGCTTTCGTGCGGAGGATCGAGATGGGAAATTTTCTCCTGATAAAGGATTTGGGACTGGTGTTTTTCATGGCCGCTTCGGCGTATTTTGCTCTCCGGTATTTCGCATTGGAGCATGCACTCCGGGAGACGGCGCTGGAGCTCACGGAAATCCAGGGCTGTGTGCTCCAAAACAGAATCCTTCGTCTGCCCCTGCCGGACAAAGGGCTGGAGCGTCTGCTGAAATCCATCAACGGCGCTCTGGAACAGATACGAAGGGAGCGTCTGCGCCATGAAAGGCGGGAGCGGGAATTCCAGCAGCAGATCGAGGACATCAGCCATGACCTGCGCACGCCCCTGACGGTCATTTTGGGGTATCTGAAATGGCTGAAGGCTCCCGCGGGGAGCGCCTCCTTCCGGCTGGAGGAATCCCTGGATGTGCTGGAGCGGAACGCCCGCTCCATGGAGCATCTCGTCTCCCAGTTCTACGCCTTTTCCCGGGTAAACGGCAGGGATTTCTCCCTGGAGCCGGAGCGGCTGGACGTGTGCAGGCTTCTGCGGGAGTGCCTTGCGGACAATTACGGCTCCCTGGAAAGAGAAGGGTTCTCCCTGGAGGGCCACTTGCCGGAGCATCCCGTGATGGCGCTGGGAAACAGGGACGCCTGTGAGCGCATCTTCGCGAACATGCTCCAGAATGCAGGAAGATATGCCCACAGTTATCTGGATATCCGTATCCTGGAGGACTGTGGGCAGGTTCTGATTCTTTTTCAAAATGATTCCGTGGAAATAAAGGAGGGCGATATTCCGAATCTATTTAACCGCTTTTACAGAAACGATGCCACCCGGAAAAAAGGCAGCTCCGGCCTGGGGCTGACCATAGCCAGATCCCTGGCAGAGGCCATGGGCGGCTCCCTGACGGCGCAGGCCCTCCCCGCTGCTAAGGATCCCGCCGACAGAGGGAACGGATGTCATGGACAGACCGTCGTCTGTTTTGTCCTGACCTTGGTCAAGGGAACCGCCTCTGCACCACCACCCTTCCCCCCGCCCCAGGCCGACAGCAGGACGGAGGATTGTCCGCCCGAGAGCGGACCGACTGCTTCAGACCCGCCGCACAGCGGTCCATCTGTGCACACAGCCCCCTAATCCGGTCTTTAAGCCTGTCTCATCGCCGCGGAAAATCCCGCCCCCTGAAACCGCCCAAATCCTTCCGCCGCCTCTTCAGGGCAGCTTCTTCCCCGCCGCCAGGTACATCTCATACCATTCCTCCCTGGTCAGGCGGATATCGGAGGCCTTGCAGACATCCCGCACCCGCTGTGCATTGGTGCTCCCCACGATGGTCTGGATATGGGCGGGATGGCGCATGATCCACGCCACGGCGATGGCGTTGGGCGTCACCTGGTATTCTTCCGCCAGGCGGTCCATGACCCGGTTCAGCTCCGGGAATTTCTCGTTTCCGATGTAGACGCCCTCGAACATGCCGTAGAGGAAGGGCGACCACGCCTGTATAGTCATCTTCTTCAATCTGCAGTATTCAATCACGCTGCCGTCCCTGCTGCAGCCCGCGTCATTACAGATATTCACATTGAGGCCTGCGTCTATGGTGGGGCAGTGGGCCACGGAATACTGTATCTGGTTCACGCACAGGGGCTCCGCCAGACAGCTGTTCAGCAGCTCTATCTGCATCGAATTGTGGTTGCTGACGCCAAAGGCGCGGACTTTTCCGGCCTTTTTCAGGATATCGAAGGCCTCCGCCACCTCCTCCGGCTCCATCAGCGCGTCCGGGCGGTGCAGCAGCAGGATGTCGATGTAGTCCGTGCCAAGCCTCCTCAGGCTCCCGTCCACGGATTCCAGGATATGTTCCTTCGAAAAATCGTAGCAGATGCCCGGGCGGATGGCGCACTTGGTCTGTATCACCATGCGGCTGCGCAATTCCGGCGTCAGTATCTCCCCGAACCGGCTTTCCGCCTCTCCTCCCCCGTAGATGTCCGCGTGGTCGAAGAAATTGATGCCCGCCTCCATGGAAGCCTCCACCAGCTCCCGCACGGCCTTGCTGCCGTCCAGGCCGGCGATCCGCATGCATCCCAGGCCGATGGCCGATGCCTCCGGCACGTTATCATTGATTTTCAGCATTTTCATGAGTTTGGTTCCTCCGTCTTTCTGGTTTAATCCTCCGGTCTCGGGTTGTCAGGTCTGGGATTTTCCCTTCATATACCGCCGTCCGTCTCCTCCCGCCACATATCCGACACGAAGTACAGCAGCGCCGCCCAGGTATACAGGGGATAATATTTCCCCCGCGGGTCTCTGCCTGTCCGCAGGATCTCCCGGGCCTGGGCCTTGGTCAGAAGGCAGAACCCGTCGAACTGCTCGGAGCCCACCGCCCCCTCCTGGGACAGGTCGGTAGGCCTGGCGGAACGCAGCACGGCGCAAATCAGCGCGTTGCTCTCGTCCGTCAGGCCCGGCGTGGAAAAGACCAGGGGGTTCACCACCCTGACGGTGTCGGTGTCCCGAACCTCCAGCCCGGTCTCCTCCCTGATCTCCCGGACGGCAGTGAAGACAAGGGCATCTTCCCTCCCCCTGTCCTCCTCGTCTATGAGGCCCGCGGGC
>CAMQOJ010000147.1 GCA_947003375.1 uncultured Lachnospiraceae bacterium | reverse complement strand
GGGTTCTTTCTATGACAGACCTGCGCCCGACATGCACCCCGAACCCATTTCTCTTTATTTTCCTCCAAAAGAGAACGATTGTCAATAAGCTGGGAGGATTTTCTTGTGTAGGATGCCTATTGACAGATTCCGCCATAAAGCTTATTGTATGATTAGAACCATACAACAGAAAGGCAGCGGACATGAACAATACGCAAAGCGACACCATTCAGTCGGACATAAAAGGCGGAATCAACGGCAGCACCGTCAAAATCATCGCTGTACTCGCCATGCTGATCGATCATATGGCAGCCACCCTGCTCATCAGATACCTGGCATCCGGCATGCAGGCTGCCCAGGCCGCCGGGACGGCTCTGGCCTGGCAGCAGGAGCACGCAATTCTGTACAGCGCCTACTATTTCATGCGGGACATCGGACGGCTGGGATTCCCGATTTTCTGCTTCCTGCTGGCAGAAGGCTTCCAACATACCAGAAATGTCAAAAAATATGCCTTGCGGCTGGGGATATTCGCTCTTATATCCGAGTTCCCCTTCAATTTAGCTATATGTGGCCAAACATTCAATATCAATTATCAAAACGTATATTTCACCCTGTTGCTGGGCCTGCTCGCCCTCTGCGGTTTCCGATTTTTTGAAAATACCGAAAAGCCGAAAGAGGCGGGGAAAAAGGGTTTGCCGGCGTTCTTGCGGATGACTTTCCTTATCACAGGCATTGTCTTCCCCATCCTGTATCTGTCAGGAAGCGAGCTGATGGATTCCCTCGAAACAAATATCCGCATCCTTTTCTGTGCCATCGCTTTCGGAGGGACTGTCACGGGCTTTCTCCTATATGGAATGCAGAGGGGCCTGCGCCGGATCCAGACTGTCGGCGCGGACATGACGGTGCTGGTGCTGTGCATGGCCGGGGCGGACATACTGCACACAGATTATTCCGGGATGGGCGTGCTGGCCATCGCCGTGATGTATCTGCTGCGCGGGCACAGGGTATCGGCCATGCTGGCCGGCTGCGTGGTGCTGGTCTTCCTGTCCCTCACGGAGCTCCCGGCCTTTTTCGCCGTCATCCCCATCGCCCTGTACAATGGCAGGCGGGGGCTGAAGATGAAATATTTCTTTTACGCTTTCTATCCGGTGCACCTGACATTGTTGTACCTGTGTGCCGTGCTCATGGGACTGGGCGGCATAAGGCTGCTGTAGGCGGCATGGCGGGAAGCATGCCCAAGACAAGATACCTGGAAAAGCGGAGGACATGAATCATGCTGGAAGTCATACATCTATCCAAAAAATACGGAAAGACCCTGGCCGCGGACGACATCGGCTTCACCGTGCCGGACGGGAGGATCGGGATACTGCTGGGCCCCAACGGGGCGGGGAAGTCCACTGTCATCAAAAGCATCGCGGGGCTTTTGCGGTTCAAGGGCACGGTCCGCATCCAGGGCCAGGATTCCCATACCATGGAGGCAAAGAGATCCTTCGCCTATGTGCCGGAGCTCCCCTATATGTACGAGGCCCTCACCGTGCGGGAGCATCTGGAATTCATCAGCAGGGCCTACGGAATCCCCCTTTCGGAGGAAGAGGCCTCTTCCCTATTCCGGCGCTTTGAGCTTGCCGACAAGCAGGATAAGCTGGGCAGCGAGCTGTCCAAGGGGATGATGCAGAAAGTCAGTATCTGCTGCGCCCTGATCGTCCGGCCGAAGGTGATCCTGCTGGACGAGCCCATGGTGGGCCTGGACCCGGCGGCCATCAAGGAGCTGAAGGCACAGATCCTGGAGTTGAAGGCCCAGGGCTGCACGGTGCTGATCAGCACCCATATGCTGGAGATGGTGAAGGAGCTGTGGGACGTGACCTTCGTGATGGACAAGGGGCATATCCTGGGAACCTACGCCAGGGAGGCTCTGGCCAATGAGGATCTGGAGGAGCTGTACTTCTCCGTCACAGGCCAGGACCGTACCCGGGAAGACGGGAGGCAGGCATGGGAGCGATAGGATATCTCTATAAAAGGACATTGATCAACCGTACGAAAATGGCCCTGAAAAAGCCTGTGACCTATCTGTATCTGGCCCTGCTGCTATTCTACTTCCTGGCGGTTCCCGCCTCCCTGAAGGTGGTCACGCAGGGGACGGGCCTGGACTCCGCCCGGGACATGGCAGGCGTCCTGACCGTGCTGAGCTTCTGGCTCATCCCGGCCAACCTGATCGCCTACGCAAAGCGCAGGGGGCTGGTGTACCGCCACAGCGACGTACACTTCCTCTTTCCCGCCCCGGTCGGCCCGAAGCTGGTGCTGATATACGCCCATCTGAAGACCCTGCTGGCGCAGGTCCTGCTGAACCTCTTCGCCGTGGTCTGCGGCGGCGTCCTGTTCCATGTGGAGGGCTGGCGTCTGGCCGTGTATTTCGTATTTTCCGTTTTCATCGAAAATCTGCTGGAGGCCGGCATCATGCTCCTGCTCTACGGCTCGGAGAAGCTCCGGGAGAGGCAGCGCGGCATGGTGATCAAGGCGGCCTACGGGCTTGTAGTCATCCTTCTCGGGATGGCAGTATATATGTACCTTCAGGAGGGGCTCAGCATGGACACCGTGTCCCGTTTCCTGCACAGCGACATGATCCAGATGGTGCCGTTCATCGGCTGGTATATCGCGGCAGTGCATCTGCTGTTCGTGGGGGCCACCGCGGTGAATGTGGCCGGGACGGTCTGCTATGGGCTGCTGTTAGCCGCCGTAGTGGCGGCGGCATGGCGGATGGACTGCAAGGGGGGATTCTACGAGGATGCCATGAAGTTCGCGGAGGACTACGAGGAAGTCCTGGAGAGCCGCAGACAGGGCAATGTCAAGAGGCTGGGCAAAAAGGAAAAGTTCGGCAAGGCCCGGGTCCGATGGCGGGGCCATGGGGCCAGCGCCCTGTTCTACAGACAACTGCTGGAATACAAGAAGAGCAGATATTTCATCTTCGACATCAACACCATCGTCGCCGTCCTGGCAGGCGCGGCGCTGGCTTACCTGTATGAAAAAGAGGGCAGCTTCGGCGGGCTGGAGCCCTACCGGGTCTTCGTTCTGCCTGTGGTGGCTGCGTATATGCTCTTCATCTTCACGGCTTTTAGCGGGAAGTGGGCAAAGGAGCTGAAATCCCCCTATACCTATCTGCTGCCGGACAGCCCCTTCCGGAAGCTGATGGCAGCTACCCTGATGCAGCATATACAGGCCCTGATAAACGGCTGCATCATGACAGTGCCCTGCGCCCTGGTCATGGGCCTGACCCTGCCCGAGGCTCTGCTCTGCATCCTTTTCTATATCCTGATGTCAGCGGGGAGGCTGTACTCCCTCGCGGTGGCCCAGATTGTCACAGGCAGCGCCCTGGGCACCACGGCCAGACAGCTGGTACAGATGCTCCTCCTGAGCATGGCCGTAGGCGCGGCCGTGATGGGCGCCGTTATGGGCATGGCCGTGGGAGGCGGGCTGATGGCCCTGGGAATCATGGATCTGTTCCTTGGGCTGTTCACGATGATCTACATGGTGATAGCCACGCTGAATTTCTATCATATTGAAGTCTGATTCATGTTGAAGTCTGATTGCGGGAGGCCTTCCCCCCATGCAGATGCTTCATGTATTTCACGAAATCCACGATGGTGGCCTGGGTGCCCGCGTCCAAGGACAGGACAGTATTGACAATGTCCTGCGCGGTGTAGTCCAGGGCCACATAGCGGTTCAGAATCTCAGGCGGGCAGCGGTATTCCGTGCGCCCCAGCAGGTAGTCAGTGGTCACATCGAAAAATTCCGCCAGTCTGCACAGGGTATTCAGATCCGGGGCATGGACGCTGTTCTCATAATTAGAGATGGTCCCCACGGACAGATTCAGGCGAGTGGCCATTTCCTTTTGGCCCAAGCCTTTTTCCTTTCGCAGATTCGCCAATGTGTCACCGATTTCCCTCATGGATTGCTCTCTTCCTCTCTTTGCCCCATGATTTTGCACGTTCAGACATTATTCTAAAAGATTCTATGAATTATAAAATATGATTTTACAAATCCAATATTTTTATCCATACATTTTATGGTTCATGAATCCAAAGAGTTCCCAAATGGCCGCAAAATGAGCCTACGCATTGACTTTGGACATCCAAGATGATAAGATGTGTGTAGAAAAGCGGACAGCAACGCGCAGAAAAGAGGTAACATATGATCAACAAGCTGATTGCAAAAATACGGAAGACAAACGCACCTATCGTGGTGGGCTTGGATCCTATGATGAAATTCGTGCCGGAGCATATCCGGAAAGCGGCTTTCGCCGAGTACGGCCAGACCCTGGAGGGGGCGGCGGAAGCCATCTGGCAGTACAATAAGGGCATCGTGGACGCCATCTACGACCTGGTTCCCGCGGTGAAACCCCAGATTGCCATGTATGAGCAATTCGGCATCCCAGGCCTGGCCGCTTTCAAGAAGACTGTGGACTATTGTAAGGAAAAGGGCCTGGTGGTCATCGGCGACATCAAGCGGGGCGATATCGGCTCCACTTCGGAGGCCTATGCCGTGGGGCATTTGGGAAAGGTGCAGATTGGAGACAGCCGACACTACGGCTTTGACGAGGATTTCGCCACTGTGAACCCCTATCTGGGATCCGACGGCGTGAACCCTTTCCTGAAGATATGCGATGAGGAGAAGAAGGGGGTCTTCATCCTGGTGAAGACCTCCAATCCCAGCAGCGGCGAACTACAGGACCGCCTGGTGAAGGACGGGGCGAATGGCGAGAGGCCCCTCTATGAAATCGTGGGCGGCATGGTGGCGGCATGGGCCCGGGAACACATGCCCGAGGAGGGCGATTACAGCTATGTAGGCGCGGTAGTGGGGGCCACCTACCCGGAGCAGGGGCGTATCCTTCGGGAAATCATGCCCAGCTCCTTCATCCTGGTGCCCGGTTATGGCGCGCAGGGGGGCAAAGGCGCGGATCTGGTACATTTCTTTGACCGGGAGGGCTTAGGCGCCATCGTCAATTCCTCCAGGGGCATCATAGCGGCTTACCAGCAGGAGCAGTATGCCCGTTTCGGCGGCCAGTGCTATGCGGACGCCTCCAGAGCGGCAGTGCTGGCCATGCGGGAGGACATCGGGGCAGCGCTGGGCAGACTGTAATGACGGCCGTCCTGCTGTTCGCGCTGCTCCTCTGCCTGACGGGCTGCGGCAGCGCTGGGCAGCCGGAAACGGATGAGGCGCCTGCCTACCTGGTGGCCGTCACCGCGGGCGAAACCAGCGGAAGCGGCATCCTGTACCAACAGGATGATGCGTATCTGTATGTGCTGACGGCTGCACATGTGGTATCCTGCATGAATCCCGGTACAGAGGCGGTCCTGCGGTTCTTCGACGGACAGGAACTCTCCTGTGGCGACATCCGGATCTCGGAAGTCTCGGATTTGGCGCTGATACGGATTCCCGCAGACCGGATATCGGAAAGACAGCGAAATGCCTGTCTGTGCGTCCCTTCCGATAAGGAAAGCTTTGACAGACTGCAGACAGGGGACGGCTGCACTGCCATAGGGCTTCACGCGGAGAGCGGCGCCCTGCGGCATGAAGGGCACATCCTGGAGCCCTGGATCTACATGGAGGACTACGGGCAGTACATGATTTGGGCAGATGCGGAGGTGCGGCCGGGAATGTCCGGCGGCGGGCTGTTGGATCAGGAGGGGCGGCTCATCGGAATCCTCTCCGGCGGCAGCCAGGACGGAGAGCTGGCCGCGGTCCCGTTGAGCCTGATACTGCAGTTCATGGAAGACATGGACAGCGCTTCCCGGTAGCCTCTTCATGACAGGCCCTGACAGGGACAGCACCAGGAAATCAGAAAGGGAGAACATGATTTATGCGCCGGACACAAGCATCATCCAGGCACGAATATTTCCTTTGCCTGCTCCTCATCTTTGCGGCCGCCCTGTTCCTGCGGGCCTGGCGTATCGCGGAAGTCCCCGACATCGTGCACATCGATGAGGCGGGGCTGGGCCGCAACGCATGGTGTCTGGCGAACTACGGGATAGACAGGTATTTCAACGAACTGCCCATCTATCCCGAGAACTTCGGCGGCGGTCAGAGCCCTCTGTATACTTATCTTGTCGTCATCCTGATCAGGACTGTGGGCAGGGGCTCCCTGGGCCTGACGCTCCTGCGGCTTCCGGGGCTCCTCTCCAGCATGATGGTGGTGGTCTTCGGCACCGCGCTCTTGGAGGTGGTGTACGAAAGCAGAAAGGCCGCCCTCACGGGCGCCCTTCTCCTGACCTTCTGTCCCTATTTCATCATGCACGGCCGCTATGCCCTGGACTGCAACCTCATGCTGGGCTGCTCCACGGTGGCGCTCTATCTGCTGGCCAGGTACGTAAAGAGCGGCAGGCTGTCCTGGCTCATTGCGTACAGTGCGGCTTTCGGCGTGGTGATGTATTCCTATGCGCTGAGCTATTTCGTAGCGCCCACCTTTCTGTGCATGATTACTCTATACATGCTGTGGTGCCGCAAGATCACGTTCCGGCGGGCCTTTCTGTCTGCCGCTTTGGTATGCGCCACCGCGTTTCCCGTGCTGCTCTTCATCGGAACAATGGTGTTCGGCCTGCCCTCCATGAAGCTCCTGGGGTTCACCCTCTCTCCTACTGCCTCCTCCCGGCTGGCGGACATCTCCATCACGAATTTCAGGAACAATATCATCGATATCCTGAAATATACCCTGACCCATGACGGCCGTCCCCTGGACGCGGTGGACGGGTTCTATACCCTGTACCCCGTCTCCATCCCCTTCGTGGCAATCGGCTTCGCAGCTTCCTGCCGCCAAAGCCTCTCCTCCTTCCGGAAGCGGACATACCGCCACGGCTTCCTGTTCCTGTCCTTCTACGCGGCGGGGCTTGTGGCCATCGGCTTCTCCCGGGGCTATCTCTACCGCGCCAATTACCTGTTCATCGCCTACCTGTATTTCCTGGTCTCCGGCATCCTGGCCGCGTACCGCTTCGCGAAATCCTTAGGGAAGTACCTCTGTGCCGCGCTGGGCATAGCCTACCTGCTCAGCGCGGCCATGTTCATCGGCTACTATTTCACGTCCTATTCCCCGGCAGAAGCCATCCCCCAGTTTGTGCCCGCCAACGACGCTATAGAATACGCCAAGTCCCTGCCGGATATCAGGGAAATCTACATGGACTACGCTAATGTAGGCGAATTCTATACCCTCTTCTTCCCGGAGTCCCCCTACATGATTGCGGAGACTGCCCACCAGGAGGGCTATGGAAGGCTGCATTTCCAAATCGCCGAGGACACTGCCTTCGCCCCCGGAAACGCTTACATCATCCTGAAGAACCACACGGCCCTGCGCTCCCGCATCGAGGATGCGGGATACCCCTGGCAAATCGTGGAATATCCCTATCACTGCCTCTACTATGCAGAGCCGGAGTGACTGCCGTCAGCCTACCTTGTACCCGTTGCCCCAGACCACCTTCAGATACCTGGGCTCCTTGGGGTTCTTCTCGATTTTTTCCCTGATATGGCGGATATGTACCGCTATGGTATTGTCCGCTCCGATTGCCTGCATATGCCAGATATTCTCGTAAATCTGGCTGTTGGAGAACACCTTTCCCCTCTGCTGCACCAGGAAACGCAGAATCTTGTATTCGATGGGGGTCAGGCGCACGCTCCTCCCCTCCACGGTGACCTTCCTCTGGGTATCGTCTATCACCAGATCGTCCACCCGGTAGATTCTGTCGATATTGGCGCACATGTTCACCAGCTGGGTATACCTGCGCAGCTGGGATTTGATCCTGGCCAGGAGCTCCAGCGGATTGCAGTCCGCCGTCACATAGTCGTCCGCCCCTGCCTCCAGCGCCATGATCTTCGCCGTCTCCGCGGACTGGGCGGATACCACAATCAGAGGGATTGCGCTCTTCGCCCGCAGGCCCGCGATCATCTCTATGCCACGGTCCCAGCCCTTGTCGTTCAGCTCTACGTCCACCAGCATCAGATGTATGTCCGATCTCTCCAATATGGTATACAGGTGGTCCAAATCCACCGCAACCAGTACGGAAAGCCCTTCCCCTATGAGCAGAGGCGCCATTTTCTCTGCGATTCCTGTCCTGTTGTTATATACCAGAATATTTTTCTCCATCGTATCCTCCATCCTCTCCCAGTCCCAGATGACTGTACTCTTGAAAACCTGTCACTGCTATATGCCTTACTCTCCGTAAAACACTGTCAAATCAAGTCCTTTCAAGACCCGCTCTATTTCATCCTCTTCAAAGCCTCCGAAGCTGACTGTCAAATCCCAGCCGTTTACGGAAATCACCGCATGGACGGACTCCCGATTTCCCGCCTCGTCCACAGTATCGAACACCACATAATTCAAACCCTGGCTGTTGGTAAAGCTCCTCTCGTTGCAGCTCTGTCCCGAATAGGCGGTGGCTGAGCTGTAACTCTCATACTTCCGATTGTCCATCTGATGAAGGGAGAAATAGGAGTCCTCGTCCATGAAGTCCATATGAATATCCTCCTCACCGATGACGCACACCCGCTCTCTGGTAAAATCCCTGCCAAGCAGGTTCATATCCGGAACCAGGACCGTCATGTCCTCTGCCGCCAGGAACGCGTCCACGGAATCGTACTCCGCAATCTCCGGTTCGAAATACTCCGTCGTATCCACTTCAGGGACAGCGTCCACTATGGAAAATACCCCCCCTACCTTCAGAAAAGAGGCTATGTCCAGAAGCCCGCCGAACTGTCCTTCAGAGAGATTCGGCTCCTCCTGAGAGCTGGTGATGACGAAGCCGTTCTCCCTGACGGTAATCATACTGTCCCTGTAGCTCTTGGCCGCCACCGTGCCCACGCCGCACAACAGGAATACCGCGGCCGCGGCACAGCCCTTCGCCATGAGGATCTTCCTGCTCTGCCGCTGCATCCTGCGATGGTGCAGCTCGTCCCGGATTTCCTCGGCGCTGATCGATATCTGCGGCAGTTCCTTTGAAGCTTCTCGATATGCATCCCGAAATTTATCCAAAGTCATATTCCTCCTTCAACGACTTCCGCAGCAGCTCCCTTCCCCTGGTCAGCTGGGAAGTGACCGTGGATGTCCCCCGGCCTGTCACTCGGGCAATCCTGTCTCTTATACACATCTGACGCTGCCGACGAAGAGAGTCGTGTAGATCTCG
>CAMQOJ010000146.1 GCA_947003375.1 uncultured Lachnospiraceae bacterium | reverse complement strand
ATTGTGTCGCGCTGCAATATGCACAGGGACAGTCGCCATGCGATTGTCCTTTTTTTATTTCTGCTAAGAAAATGACATATTGAATCCGGTTTCATGTCTATTTTTCAGGCGAAACAGAGAGATTTGCTTCATAGGATTTGGACAGGTTTTCCATTATAATAGGCAACAGAAAAGAATTTCAACAGAAAATTCTAAAAAAATGGATGAAAAAACAAGGAGGGACGGGAAATGGGAATGAAAGGAAAGCATTCCAAAGGGCTCAAGGGGCATCCGAAGACCTGGAGGCAGGAAGTGGCGCACAACTGGCCGCTGTACGTGCTGGTACTGCCCAGCATCATACTGGCGGTGATATTCTGCTATATCCCCATGGGCGGCCTGGTGATGGCGTTCCAGAACTATAAGCCCTGGCTGGGGATTCGGGGATCGGAATTCATCGGCATGGAGAATTTCAAACAGATTTTCATGTTCAAGGAATCTTATCAGGCGATCATCAACACCCTGATCATCGCGGTGGCGAAGATCATATGCGGCCTGGTGGTGCCGATTGCCATGGCGCTGCTCCTGAACGAGGTCAGGCATGCGGGGCTGAAGAAGGGAATCCAGACGCTGGTCTATCTGCCCCATTTCCTCTCCTGGATTACTGTGGCAGGCATGCTGCGGGACATCCTGGGACTGGACGGAATCGTGAACAGCTTTTTGCAGAAGCTTGGCGTGGATCCCATCTTCTTCCTGGGGGAGGCCGGGATGTTCCGGCAGATCGTGGTCATATCCGATGTGTGGAAGGGCTTCGGCTTCGGCATGATCGTCTACCTGGCGGCCATCTCCAACATCGACCAGAACCTGTATGAGGCGGCGGAGATGGACGGGGCCAACCGCTGGCAGCAGACCATACATATCACCCTCACCGGCATCCTGCCCATGATCATCGTCATGGCTACCCTGAGCTTAGGAAACGTGTTGAACGCAGGCTTCGATCAGGTTTTCAACCTGTATTCGCCCCTGACCTACAGCACAGGTGATATCATCGACACTTATGTGTACCGGCAGTCCCTGGTGAACGGACAGTACAGCTTCGGTACGGCGGTGGGCCTGTTCAAGTCGGGCGTAGGGCTTCTGCTGACTGCGATTGCGTATAAGCTGGCGTATAAGTTCGCCGGATACAGAATCTTTTAGGAGGTGGATGAAAGTGAGACGTGTTTCTACGGGGAGAAAGGTATTTATTGTCTGCAATACGATATTCCTGCTTTTGATGGCTCTGCTGTGCGTGCTGCCGCTATTGAATCTGTTCGCCATCTCCTTGAGCGGCAAGGCGGCTGCGAACAGCGGCATGGTGACCTTCTGGCCGGTGGACTTCACTACCATGGCCTATGAGAAGACCTTCCAGAACGCGAACTTCATCCGTTCCATCGCCATCTCCGTGGCGCGGACGCTGATTGGTACGTTTTTCAGTATGTTCGTCATCGTTACGGCAGGGTACGCCCTGTCCAAGGATTTCAGAGGGCGGACGGCGCTGATGTGGTTCTTCGTGTTCACGATGCTTTTCGGCGGCGGCCTGATTCCCAGCTACCTGGTGAATTCAGCCCTGGGCCTGAAGAACAGCTTCTGGGTCTACATCATTCCGGGGGCGTTCAGCTGCTATAACCTGATACTGATCATGAACTTCTTCAAGTCCATTCCAAAGGCTTTGGAGGAGGCGGCTCTGGTGGACGGCGCGAACTTCTTCCAGATTCTGTGGAAGATATTCCTGCCCCTGTCCAAGGCAGGGCTGGCCACGGTGGCGCTGTTCATCATGGTGGGCAACTGGAATGAATGGTTCACAGGTATCCTGTACATGTCGGATACCAAGGATTACCCTCTGGCCTCCTTCCTGCAGGTCATCGTGGTGCAGGGGAACCAGCAGGATCTGGCCCTGGATCCCACCTCTGCGGCAGCCATGTCGGAGCGTACCATCAAGGCGGCCCAGGTGTTCATCGGTGCGCTGCCCATCCTGATGGTGTACCCGTTCCTGCAGAAGCATTTCGCAAAGGGCATCGTCATGGGAGCTGTGAAGGAGTAAATGGAACAGGAGCAATCCATGGAAGAAGAGCAGAATCTCCGCCCCTGAAGGGGCTTGAGATAAAATGGAGGAGGGCATTCCATATGGAGGAAAGGTCTTCGGATGGATGAAGGCATTCCCATGGAAGCGGCATCTTCCATAAAAATCTATCGAGGAGGATGAAAATGAAAAAAAGAAAAGTAGCCTTAAGCCTGTTGCTGGGCACGGCAATGCTTCTGAGCGCATGCGGCGGCAGCGGCGGGGAATCCAGCCAGGGGAGCAGCAGCCAGGAGAGCAGTCCCGCGGCGGAGAACAGCGAGGATGCCGGTGAGGACGCCGGTGCGGAAGAGGAGAGCAGCGTCGCGGACGCGGGGGAAGAGGCCGGCGGCAGCGGCGAGGTGCTGACCATCACCATCGCGAAGCAGCTTGACGAGAATACCGGGCGGTACGCCTCCGGGGACGACATCAACAACAATCCCATGACGCGGCTGGCCGAGGAGAAGCTGGGCCTGAAGATGGAGACCACGCTGCTGGGCGGCGATGCGGGGAACTATGACACGAAGCTGCGCCTGGCCCTGACAGGTTCCGAGGATCTGCCGGACGTGTTCCCGGTGTACGGCACCCAGATGATCGCGGACATGATTGAGTCCGGACGGGCGAAGGACATCACGGACGACATCGAGCAGTACATGCCGGAACGTCTGAAGGAGGTCTATGACCAGTATCCCGCCACCTTCTATCCGCTGACCAAGGACGGCAGGACATACGGAATCGCCTGCTCCCCCCATCTGACAGAGGGCCAGGTCATGATCATCCGCCAGGACTGGCTGGATAACTTAGGACTCCAGGCCCCGACCAACATGGACGAGTTCGAGGCTGTCATCAAGGCCTTTACCGAGGACGACCCGGACGGCAACGGCCAGGACGACACCTACGGCTTCACCTATTCCGGCAGCGACATCTACAACACCGGCTGGGTGGCAGACCCTGTGACCCTGTTCTCCGCTTATTCCGGAAAGAACTATCCCGGCAGCTGGCAGGAGGATGCGGACGGCAACCTGATGTACGGCTCCATCCACGAGGGGAACAAGAAGGCCCTGGAGCGGATTGCCCAGTGGCATGCCAATGGCTGGCTGTTCCAGGAGGCTGCCGCCACAGGCGCATGGGATGCCATGGGACAGTTCACAGAGGGCAAGGCAGGCATCTTCATCGGTCGTCCCTGGGCCATCGGCTCTGTGGCTGACGTGACCAGTGTCCATCCCGATGCCGTGATCAAGGCTTATCCGACCCTGCGGCAGGACAATGGGGATCCCACCTACCAGGCAGCCGAGGTCAATGACGGCTGGCTGATGTTCAACAGTGAGTTCGAGCATATGGAAGAGTTCTTCAAATATCTGGACTGGCTGTATGACGGGGCTTTCGGAACCGGCGACTTCCAGTACGGCTATCTACAGGAGTATGACTACGATATCGTAAACGATGAGGTGGTGTTCGACAGCACGCTGTTCGATCCCCCTGTGACGGATCCCTTCATGCCTGGCAAGAGCACAGTCATGAAGAACTCCCCCGCACTGAACACTACGGATGACTATGTCAACGTATCAGGGGGCAAGACACCGGAGAGCGGCGGAGAAATCCGTGCGGCGGCAGCTTTCGAGACTTCTCCCGCCATGGCCGAGGGCTATGTGATTGCGGGACAGCATACGGAGGAGCAGCTTCCCAATATGTTCAACACAGCGCCCACCTCCACCATGCAGAGGAGCTGGGAGCAGCTGCAGACCATGGAGAAGCAGCTGTACACCAACATCATCTACGGCAAGGAATCCATCGATGCCTTCGACAAGTTCGTGGAGGACTGGAAGGCACAGGGCGGAGACCAGATTACGCAGGAAGTGAATGAGTGGTATCAATCTGTGAAGTGATACAGATAATCTGTAGAGCAAGATGCTATTAGAGAAAGGGCTGTCGCGGTTGCGGCGGCCCCTTTTTCAGGGATTTTTTGGGGCAATTCTTGAGGACTCTCCCAAAATTCTTTTGCATAGTCCGTGGGGGTGTGCTAAGATGGAAATGAAGAGGGGCATTCATTGAAGATTGAGATGCGGCTGTGGGAACAGGAGGTGCTCAATGGGAATTTATCTGAATCCGGGAAACCAAGGGTTCTGGGAATCGATTCGCTCTAAGATATATGTGGACAAGACGAATCTGATTGCCTGTACAAATGAGTTATTGAATACAGAAGAAAAATATGTCTGCGTCAGCAGACCCAGGCGTTTCGGGAAGTCCATGGCGCTTAAGATGCTGGCCGCCTATTATGGCAGCGGCTATGATTCAAGAGAGCTGTTCGCAGGGTTTAAGATTGAGGGTGACAAGTCTTTCCTGGAGCATCTGAACCGATATGATGTGATTTATCTGAACATGCAGCAGTTCCTGATTGAGGCAGAGTCCGGAAAGGTAACAGAATATCTGGAACAGGAAGTAACAGGGGAATTGCAGGAGGAGTATGAGGACATCCTAAAAGGGCAGAGTATGGGACTTGCCGCTGCACTGAGAAAAATTTACACAAAAACGCACAGGCAGTTTATTTTTCTCGTTGATGAATGGGACTGTGTGATGCGGGAAAGGCAGGAGTCCGAGGCGCTGCAGAAGCAGTATCTTGATTTTATGCGCAATCTCCTGAAGGACCAGGCTTTTGTAGCGCTGGCTTATATGACGGGAATCCTGCCGGTCAAGAAGTATGGGCAGCACTCTGCCTTGAACATGTTCTGGGAGTATTCCATGACCAATCAGTATGCCTTTGAGGAATATACCGGTTTTACGGAGGAGGAAGTAAGGGCGCTGTGTGTGCGATTTGAAATGGATTTCGACCAGGTAAGCGACTGGTACGATGGATATTGCCTGCAGAGGTTTCGCCATATCTACAATCCCAGGTCTGTGGTGGGAGCCATGCGAAATGGCGTGCTGTCCAACTACTGGACTTCCACGGAGACCTATGAGGCGCTGAAAATCTATATAGATATGGATTTCGATGGGCTTCGCTCGGACATCGTGCAGATGCTGGGCGGAGAGCGGGTGAGGGTCAATACCCGCAGCTTTCAGAATGATATGCGGAATTTTGATACAAAAGATGATGTCCTGACGCTATTGATTCATCTGGGGTATCTGGGATATGACTCCGGGACGGAGGAAGCGTTTATCCCGAATAAGGAAATTATGCGGGAATTCGAGAGTGCCATGAGCGTAGGCGGCTGGCCGGAGGTGATGCGCATCCTCAAGGCATCGGAGAAGCTTCTGGAGGACACGCTCAGGGGAGATGCGGACAGCGTTGCCCAGGGGCTGGACAGGGCGCATACGGAGGTGGCATCGATTCTGACATATAATGACGAGAATTCCATTGCCTGTGCTATCAGCCTGGCTTACTACAGTGCCAGAAAAGAGTACAAGATGATTCGGGAGCTGCCCTCCGGGCGGGGGTATGCGGATATCGTCTTCCTTCCGCTGCCCCACACGGGCAAGCCCGCGCTGGTGGTGGAACTGAAATATGACAGGAGTGTCAATGCTGCCATACAGCAGATTAAGGACAGGCAGTATACACAGGCTTTGGAAGGCTATGTGGGGGAGATATTGCTGGTAGGGGTGAATTACGACAGAGACGATCCTAACAAGCCGCACAGTTGCGTTATAGAGAAAGTGCAGATGTGAGATGGCTTCCGTCTGCATAAAACCCAGAAGCCCGACGTACCCGCGGTTGCACGGCAGTCGAACGAAAAAACGCTAATAGAGGAAAACATTCCATACAGAGAAAGGGAATTACAGAATGCAGAAAATAGACTTAAGTCGGCTACAGTTGACAAAAGGGGCATCCCTTCAGGCAAGGGAGGATGGCAGCGGGATATTCCGGCTGTCGAAGGATGGTGCGGGTTTCCTGCTTCCGCAGCTGATTACCTGCGAGGAGAGGTACCTGACATTCCGCATCGAGGTGCTGGAGGAACACAGCCTTGCCATGAACCTGCTGGCCTATGTGCGCGGTGAGACGGAGCGGTCTGGAGAGAACGCCCCTGCTATGGGAGAAGGATTGTCCGGAGAGCCTGGCTCTGCCATGGGAGGAGAGCAGCCCGGAAGGAAGGAACCCGCATTCACGGTGCGCTTCGGCCTGCTGCCGGGGGTGGAGGCCACGGTCTGCATCGACCTGCACTGGATGGATGCCAAAGAGCTGTTCCCGGAGGCCCTGCCTGGCACCCTGAAAATCGTATGCCACGGCAGGAGAGTGGCCAGGGAGGAGGTTTCGGAAATCGTGCTGTCCTCCATGGCGGCTTTCCACGATGTGGAATGCCGGATTTCGGATATGGCATTGACGGATGCTTATCCGGAACAGGCGCTGCCGAACGTGAAGGTGATTGACCGATTCGGTCAGTCAAAGTGGAAAACCTGGACCGGAAAGGTCAACGATGACTCGGATTTAAAGACTAGGCTGGAAGCCCAGCTGGCGGAGAGCGACGGGGGCTATCCCTTCGAGGATTGGTCTGTCTACGGCGGCTGGAAGCGGATGAAGCTCCGGGAAGGGACGGGATATTTCTCCAGATGCAAACAGGACGGCAGATGGTGGCTGACGGATCCGGAGGGCTATGCCTATTTCAGCATGGGGCCGGACTGCGTGGGCGTGGGCGGCGACTGCCGGATAGACGGTGTGGAGAAGTGGCTGGATTGGCTGCCGGAGAGGGACGCCCCCGGGTTCGGCAGGATGCTCGTGGAGGCAGACCCTCGGGGGAACAGGCGGCGCGGCATGCGGCAGTTCTCTTTCTTCAAAGCGAACCTGTATCGGGCTTTCGGGGAAGAATGGTACGGAAAATGGCAGCGGATGATCTGCGGCCAGCTGAAGAAATATGGCATGAACACGCTGGGCAACTGGAGCGACGGGGAGATCCTGGGGAAGATGGACATCCCCTACGTCACCTCCCTTCCGGAATTTCCAGCCACGGAGCAGACGATTTTCCGGGATTTTCCGGACGTGTTCAGCCAGGAATATGCACAGGAGGCAGAGCGGTGCGCGAAAGCCCTGGAAAAGCGCAGGGAGGATCCGCTGATGATAGGATATTTCCTGCGCAATGAGCCCATGTGGGCCTTTGTGGACAACCTGGTGCTGGCGGACGAGGTGCTGTACAATCCGGCGGACACGGCGTGCAAGGAGCGGCTGATTGGATTTCTGCGGGAGAAGCATGGAGAGATTGGGAAGCTGAACGCCGCCTGGGGCTGCAATCTGGATAGCTTCGAGAGCCTGCGGGAACCCAGGCGGGACGTGTCGAAATGGGGGGAGGCCGCCCGGGAAGACATGCGGGAGTTCTCCAGGCAGATGCTCCGGGCCTATGTGGAGATTCCCGCCTGGGCATGCCGCCGGGCAGATCCGAACCACATGATACTGGGCATGCGCTGGGCCTGGATATCGGATCCGGACCTGGTGACCGGCTGGGAGAATTTCGATGTGTTCTCCATAAACTGCTATGCGGTGGATCCCACGGAGAAGATACAGCATGTGGCGGATTTGGGGGTGGACCTGCCGGTGATGATAGGGGAGTTCCACTTCGGGGCCCTGGACGCCGGACTGCCCGCCACGGGGCTGGAGGCTGTGAAGACCCAGCATGACAGGGGTGCCGCCTACCGTTACTACTGCGAGAGCGTTGCCGCCCACCCTTATGGCGTCGGCTGCCATTATTTCCAGTGCTACGACCAGTTCGCCCTGGGCCGTTTCGATGGGGAGAACTACAATATCGGCCTCTTCGACATCTGCTCCTGTGCCTATCCCGAGATGCTGGAGCAGATCAGGGAGTGCAGCGGCCGAATCTATGAGATAGCGGCGGGCCGGGCGCAAAGAGAGCCGAAGGAGGCGGAGTCCATTCCTATGATTGCGTATTGAGGTCAGGCTCAGAAAAAACTCCCTTTTCGGAAAAGTGTTCCCGGTGCATATTAGTCCGGAGTGGGGGCACAATTCCAAAAAGGGAGGAAAATCTTACTCATGCCCGGAATCCATGCGGCTTCTTATGGCCGCCGGAAAGCTGTCCGTAATTTTCCTGACAGTCCTGTCCTGCAGGTAAGAGGGATTCAGGGTCTGCTTGGAATATTGAAAAGGAGTGTCCTTTGCCAGAGATATCAAAAGCTGTGTAAAAAAGCGTTCCCAGCTTTCAGACTCTTTTGCCTCCACATAGTTCCAGGGGGAAGCCAGGATATCCTCCAGTTCCCTGGAGGTAAGCACGCCGGATTTCAGTATCAGATACTCAAAAGATTCCGGCATCCAGAGGGCTATTCGCCGATTTGCCTGTACTTTTATATATTCCAGACAGCTTTCAATCATGGCTCCAAAGGCGGCACCGTCTACAATGGCCAGGATATCGCCGGAGGTTGTCTGCTCCAGACAGGAAAGGATATTGCTGTTTCCGCCTGCGCTTATTAGAGTGCTGTCCTTTAAGACATGTGAGAAGAACTGAAAGCCCGCGTTGCTGTCTTCCGTTATGGCGAATGCTATACGATTGTTATCAGCCACAGGATAATTGCTGTACATTTCTCTGAAATAATGGTAGGGCTCTTTTGTATCTGCACGTTTTCCTACAGTCAGGATTTCGTAAATCTCATGTATGCTGTAGGGCAGCATTTTAAGAGGCGCGCGGGTCACCAGCACAAAATAATTTCCGGAGTCGCGGACAAAAGAAGCAAATTCCTGAGAAAAGATAAACGCGTTGTTTTCCTCAATGAAGATGACTGTGTCTTTCAGACGGAAAAAAATTTCCTGCCAGTGCATCCCCACCTCCCGGCGCAGATAGACATAATAAGCCGCATCGGTGGATACCGAGTAACCGGATTCCCGTCCTGTCCGAAGATGCTCATACAGCATGTGCAGGAGCGTTGTCTTGCCAGTGGCGCTGTCGCCCTTGATGACAGTGATGTTCCTGCGCAATGTAAAATCGAACAATGCCCTTTTGCTCTTTACCCGAAAATGATAGCTACCTTTCATCCATCAGCCTTTCTGCCTCGATTAGCCCCAGTACATATTCCTTCTGGTTGCAAACGATTTTTCCTGTATTCATAATCTGAATTTCGAACTCTCCCTCAAAACGGATCATATACTGGAGATACACGGTGAGGTCTT
>CAMQOJ010000145.1 GCA_947003375.1 uncultured Lachnospiraceae bacterium | reverse complement strand
ACCGGTTAAATTTGCAGTGCAACCCGACTGCAGACCGCCAGCCAAGTACTTTCCCAGCGACACCACTGTAAATCCTGGTGGTCTGCAGTATAAATAGCAGCGCATGAAAAGGTTGCAAACCGGCCCCGGCTCCTGTATACTGAGAATACGATATCCGCAAAACGACAAGATTACGGAGGAACCGGCAATGAGACTAAGGACATCCAGCATCCCCCTGATGCTGGAATATGTGGCGAAATCCGGCATGGGGCAGGAAGATCCACAGGCTGCGACCGACATCTTAGGCCATGAGGACTATCTCTTTGAGGCCAGAAGATACGGCCTGGACTCCAGGGAGCCTCTTGTGTCCTATTTCGCCCGCTTCAGGACCATCGCCCCGGAGGACATTCCCGAACTGAGCCCTGACCGCAGGACGGCCCTGCGGGACAGACATGGGCTGTGGCTGGACTGCGCCGCCCACCCACAGAAGTACCGTGACAGATACCGCAGGCTCATGGGCATGCTGACAGAGGAGAATCTGCAAAACCTCCAGGACAGGCTCCGGGCCGCTTTCCCCGGCGATGTGTACTTAGATGATATAGATGTAGTCTCCACCCTCAGCTTCGGCCCTTCTTTCGGCTATGTGCATGAGAATGCGCTGCACCTGGATCTGTTCGGCGTCGAGACATACTGCACCATGGAAGAGCTGCCCTATGTCATCCTGCACGAGATGCACCATCTGCAGACAATGAAGCTGGTGGGCAGCTATCATTCCTTTACCGAAAAATTCAGCGCTCTTGAGCGGTACATCTTCCGCTTCACCGGCGAGGGGATGGCCATAAAGTTCTGCAACAATGCGGAAGGAATACTATCCAAAAGGATGAACCCCGGCCTGGATGCCAATATCGGCATTCCGGCCATGGCCATCCTCAACAGGCATTTTCCGGAACACCTCGCCCTTTTTCAGGACACTGTCAGAAGGCTTGAAGGCGGCCTGATTTCGGAGAAGGAGATCGACGAGCAGTTCAGGACATACTGGTGGAATCCACACCTCTATCCGGAAGAATCGGCATCTCTGGAACAGACGCCTATCTACAGCTTTGGGAACGAGCTCTTCGGGAGCATTTATGATGCCTTGGGCCTGGACGTGATGTTCCAGTGCTTCTACCATCCGTGCAAAACACTGGAGCATTTCAGGCCTTTGGGGTGATTGCCGGGCTTACGGCCCGGAAAGAAAGGAGAACAGCAAATGGAACAGCAGACATCCGAGAACTACCGCGCCCAGAACAAGAAAGCCTGGGAATATTCCGCCTATGATTTCTGGATGACCCACTCCGGCCCGCCTGCCGAGAGGGCCAAAGAGGCCGTGGAGAATCCTCTGCGCATGCTGAAACAGTTTGCGGCCTACTTCGACCGCTATGAGGGCGTCCGGGTGGCCAATCTGTGCGGCTCCTGCGGGAAAAAGGCAGTTCCTCTGGCCCTGCTGGGCGCGGAGGTGACGGTATTCGACATTTCGGAGGGCAACCGCAGATATGCCATGGAGTTCGCCGGGGCCGCGCGTGCGGATATCCGTTATGAAGTGTGTGATGTGTTGGAAATCGACCCGGGGCGCTACGGCGGCTATTTTGACATAGTGTTCATGGAGGGCGGCATCCTGCACTATTTCCACGATATCGACCAGTTCATGAAGGTCTGCCATACTCTGCTGAAGCCCGCCGGGAAGATGATCTGCAGCGATTTCCATCCCTTTACGAAAATCGCGGACCTCCTGGAACTGGAGCAGCCCTCCAGGGGGTATTTCGACACGGCTGTCTTCGAGGGGGAGATGGCCCATGCGCGGTTCTATGAGGAGCCTGTGCGGAGCCGGATGCCCAAATGCCTCTACCGGAAATATACCGTCAGCGAGATCATCAATTCCGTCATCGGCTGCGGCTTTGCGCTGGAGCGGTTCGACGAGCACCCGGCCTGGACCAATGACAGGGTGCCGGGGGAGTTCACTTTGGTAGCCAGGAAATGAGCAGCCCAGGCCTCCGTCCGGAAGTTCTGTGCGATATGACGGATGCCGTCACCGAGGACACCAGATTTACGGAACGGCTAAACGAGCCGATAAGACCCTGATATGTCACAGGCAGCCTTGTCTGTTGCGCAAAAAAGATATGCCTGTCTGGCGTATGTCAGGAATCCACCCATTCCTTCATTCCGCAGACAGGCATATCATTCATTCAAGCAATAGAGCCCCTATCATCAGGCCTCTGTTCCCGCCAGAACAGCAATGTCCCTTACCCTTTCGCCCGTTCCACCCAGGCCTCCCGTCTGGGGTCGGCCTTGACCTGGGAATCGTCCAGGTTGCGCCATATGGGCCAGTCCTCCGGCTGCTTTTCCACCCTGCAGCTGAGCCCCAGGCACTTTCGTCTCTGCCGGGAGCCGCCTCCAGGGCCTTCCCGTGTTCGTATGTCTTGACTCATGCAGCCTAACCGGTATAAGCCTTCAATTCCTCCAGAAATTCCTGATATTCCTCATCAGACCAGTAGAATGTCAGCTCTTCTTCCGTAAAATCTTCCGGCTTGTCGCGCATGAACTCCTTCCCGATATCATACCCGAACCTGCGCAGCACAGCTTCGGCAAATTCCCTGAAGAACATGCCCACAGCCGTTATGACATTTCCGTCTTCAACCACTCCCCCGTGTATGAAATTATCTTTTTCCACAAACGTAAAAGTGTCTGCCATCTGCATGAAATAGCCCGAGGTGAACTTCCTGCCGTTTAGGATTCCCGCTTTAGACAGCAAAATCGGAGCGGAAGAAACAGCCGCGAATACGATATCTGACTGCATTCCGCCCCTGAGGAAATCAATCAGCCCATCATCGAACAGCGCAGGCAGCGGGTTGACTGTCCCCGGCAGAATCACGCAGTCGTAATCCGTTATCCTCGCTTCTGCCGTTGTCCTGGTGGGGAGGACACGCAAACCCTCCTCGCTTACATATTCCTTCTTTTCGCTTGCGATAAAGTCAATCTTCTCACCGAACCAGATCGTGAGCGCAGATGTAAGGCATGTTATCTCCTGCAAAGAGAAGTCCGGATACAATAAAACCGCGAATTTCCTCATCCCTTTTTCCTCCATTCCTTTTCCCCCATTCCTTTTCCCTCATCGTTTTCAACTCATCCGCCGTTTCCGCGCCGCAAACTCCGCAGCCTCCCTCACCCAGCCCATCAGCTCCCCGTCGATCTCCGCCTCCCTGGAAATCAGGACATGATGGGTCCAGCGGTTGGGATAGGGCTCCACTGCCCCGTCGATGCGGGGGGATTCCACCTGATGCCCCAGCCCGAAGGTGACGACGATATAGTGCTGCGGCCGCTCCTTCGCTTTCCGCACAGGCAGGAAGGACACGAAAGCGAAGTTATGGCCGTTGGAAAATGCGATTTGGGTCTTCTGCACCCTGACCTGCACCTGGCCGACCTCCGAAAACAGCTTTTCGGCGAAGTTCTGGTACAGCGCCAGGGCCTCCGGCTTTCCCTCAAAGAACATGAGCGTATCCTGATTCATGAAACTGACCTCCCCGCTATTTTCAATCCAATGCCAGCAGGCATACTTATTGTCTAATCCACCAGAACCGGGTTCTCCTCCACCACCCAGGGCAGGCCGTACTCGTTCAGCGCCTCCATATAGGGATCCGGGTCGAACTCCTCCACATTGAACACGCCGGGCTTCTTCCAGACACCCTCCATCACCAGCATGGCCCCGATCATGGCGGGGACGCCGGTGGTGTAGGAGATGGCCTGGGAGCCTAGCTCCCTGTAGCATTCCTGATGGTCGCACACATTGTAGATGTAGACGGCCTTCTCCTTCCCGTCCTTCACGCCTGTGAAGATGCAGCCGATATTCGTCTTGCCCACCGTCCTGGGGCCAAGGGAGGCAGGATCCGGGAGCAGGGCCTTCAGGAACTGGATGGGCACTATCTCCCTGCCCTCGAACAGCACCGGATCCGTGCGCAGCATGCCTACGTTCTCCAGGCATTTCATGTGGGTCAGGTAGCTTGTGCCGAAGGTCATGAAGAAGCGGATGCGCTTCACGCCGGGGATGTTCTTCGCCAGGGACTCGATCTCCTCATGGTGCAGCAGATACATGTCCTTCTTCCCCACCTGGGCGAAGTCGTACTCCCGTTTGATCTCCATGGGCTCCGTCTCCACCCAGCGGCCGTCCTCCCAGTAGGAGCCCTTGGCGGACACCTCCCGCAGATTGATCTCCGGGTTGAAGTTGGTAGCAAAGGGATAGCCGTGGTCGCCGCCATTGCAGTCCATGATATCGATATAGTGGATTTCGTCAAAATAATGCTTCAGGGCATAGGCGGAGAAGACGCTGGTCACGCCGGGATCGAAGCCGCTGCCCAGCAGGGCCGTGATTCCGGCCTTCTCGAAGCGCTCCCTGTAGGCCCACTGCCAGGAATAGTCGAAATATGCGGTAAAGCCCTCTTCCTTGCATCTTTTTTCGTATACAGCCCGCCAGGCAGGGTCTTCCGTGTCCTCCGCCTCGTAGTTAGCGGTGTCGATGTAGTCTACCTTGCAGGCCAGACAGGCGTCCATGATGGTCAGATCCTGGTAGGGCAGGGCCAGGTTCAGCACGGCCTTTGGCTGTTCCCTTTCTATCAGGGCGATCAGCTCCTCCACATTGTCCGCGTCCACCTGGGCAGTGGTGATCTTCGCCGCCGTGGCGCCCGCAAGCTTCTCCTTCAGGGCATCGCATTTGGACACCGTGCGGCTGGCGATGCAGATTTCCGAGAACACATCCGCCTTCTTCGCGCATTTCTGGATAGCCACGGCAGCCACGCCGCCGCAGCCGATTATCAGTATCTTAGCCATTTTCTTCTCTCCGTTTCTTCTTCCAATATTCCGATATGCTTCCTCTGCACCGGGGTACCAGTCCCGAACATGCTTCCTCACCGCAGCCTGTCTCCATACATCCTTTTTCTAATCAATCATGGCTGGGTTTGCATCAGCACGAAGCCTGCCCCTCTCTTACCCCTCGTGTATCTCCACCTTCCGCAGCAGCCGCTCCACATAGGCCGGCAGGCAGAAAGCCCCCATGTGGAGCCTGGGCGTGTAATACCTGGTCTCGATCCCTCTCTCCAGCCAGCGCTCCCCGTCCAGGTCGTGGACCGGATGGTATCTCCTGGAGGCGAAGCCGAAGAGCCAGTGCCCTGAAGGGTAGGTGGGGATATGGGCCTGGTACACCCTGCTGATGGGAAAGCTCTCCACGATGCGCTTATGTGCCCGCATGCAGGCCTTGGCGTCCGCCTCGTAGAAGGGGCTCTCGTGCTGGTTCACCATGATGCCGTCCTCCCGCAGGGCCTTGTAGCAGTTCCCGTAGAATTCCTTGGTGAACAGCGCCTCCCCGGGCCCGAAGGGATCCGTGGAATCCACCACGATCAGGTCGTATTCATCGGCCCCTCGCCGCACGAACTTCATGCCGTCCTCATAGTAGATGTGGACCCGGCTGTCCTCCAGGCCGCAGGAGACTCCCGGCAGATACTGTCTGCATACCGTCACCACCTGCTCGTCGATTTCCGCCAGGTCGATCCGCTCCACCTCCGGGTACTTCACCAGCTCCCTGACGATGCCGCCGTCCCCGCCCCCGATGACCAGGACATTGCGCACCCGCGGGTGCACCGCCATGGGCACATGCACCATCATCTCGTGATAGATGAATTCGTCCTTCTCCGTCAGCATCATGTAGCCGTCCAGCGTCAGGAACCGCCCGAACTCCGGGGACTCGAACACATCGATCCGCTGGAACCCGCTCTCCACGCCGCATAGCTGCCTCTCCACCTTGATGGAAAGCTTTACATCCGGCGTATGCTGTTCCGAAAACCATAATTCCATACTCACACCTCCTTCGCGCTCAGGCGCGATTTACGCAACCGCCCCGCCATACCGCTCTGGGCGGAGCTCCTTCCCCTACTTTCCTCATGTCCTCACAGAGGTAAAAAAACATATACTGCATAACGCTGAATACTGCCTAATGTAATTATGCGAATGAACCAGTCAGCGTTATGCAGTCTGGTTTCACGGCAAGTGAAATCGTTAAGCAGTATAAATACCGCTTCGGAATAAGGCTCATACACAATGCGCCCCTTAGGCCGGGGCCCGGAAGTCCCTGCCCGGCATCCCGAAGAGACGGGCCACGTCCCTCCTCACCGCCGCAACCTCCTATGTCATCCACTCCTCCCGCAGCACGTTCAGCCGCTCTATCCCCGCGTCCTCCGGCCCGGTCATGGAACAGCCCTTCTCCTTCGCATAGACGATGTACTCCAGTATCGCATCCGTGATCTCCTCCCCCGGTGCCAGGATGGGAATCCCCGGCGGGTAGCACATCACGAATTCGCTGCAGATCCGCCCCCTGGTCTCCATCAGCGGCAGCGACTCCTTCTCCGCATAAAATGCGCTCTGGGGCGACACCGCCACCCTGGGCTCGATATATTCCTGCGCATACATGTCCGCATTGCTTCTGCCGTATTTGCGCTTGATTTCCTCCAGCGCCCCGATCAGGCGCTCCGTATCCCGCTCCCTGTCCCCGATGGAGATGTAGGCCAGCACATTGGCGATGTCCCCCAGCTCCATCTGGATATCGTACTCGTCCCGCAGCAGGTCATAGACCTCGATGCCCGCCAGCCCTATCCCTAAGGTGTTGATCGTCAGCTTCGTCCTGTCGAAGTCGAAGATGCTGTCCCCGTTGATCAGCTCCGAAGCGTAGGCGTAGTAGCCGCCGATCGCGCCGATCTCCTTTCTGGCATACTCCGCCAGCGCCGTCACCTTGGCGAACTCCTGCCTGCCCCGCAGGGCCAGGTTGCGGCGGGAGATGTCCAGGCTGGCCAGCAGCAGGTAAGACGCGCTTGTAGTCTGGGTCAGGTTGATGATCTGGCGCACATAGCCCGGGTTCATGTCCGGCCCCGTCAGCAGGAAGGAGCTCTGGGTCAGGCTCCCGCCGGACTTATGCATGCTCACGGAAGCCATGTCCGCCCCGGCAGACATCGCGGAGACCGGCATGTCCGCCCCGAAATAGAAATGCGTCCCGTGGGCCTCGTCCACCAGCACCTTCATGCCGTGCCTGTGGGCCAGGGCCACGATGCTCCGCAGATCCGAGCAGATGCCGTAATAGGTGGGATTGTTCACCAATACCGCCACCGCGTCCGGGTGCTCGGAAACCGTCCGCTCCACCTGGGACAGCTTCATGCCCAGCGCGATGCCCAGGCGGCTGTCCATGTCCGGATTCACGTATATGGGTATGGCCCCGCAGAGCACCAGGGCATTGATGACGCTCCTGTGGACATTCCTGGGCAGGATGATCTTGTCCCCCTTCTTGCAGACGCTGAGCACCATGCTCTGGACGGAGGACGTGGTGCCGCCCACCATGAGGAAGGCGTAGGCCGCCCCGAAGGCATCCGCCGCCAGCTCCTCCGCCTCCCGGATCACGGACACCGGATGGCAGAGATTGTCCAGCGCCTTCATGGAGTTCACGTCGATGGACACGCACTGCTTCCCCAAGAGCTTTGTCAGCTCCGGATTGCCCTGCCCTCTTTTGTGCCCCGGCACGTCGAAGGGCACGATCCGCTCCCCCCGGAATACCTCCAGCGCCTCGTAGATCGGCGCCCTCTCCTGACGCAAATGTCCCATCTGTGCATATCCCCTTTCCTGAAATCCATACGCCTCCCGGAATCCGAATATCCCGGACCGTCCCTATCCCAGACAGCGCCCGCTTTATGCCATAGCCCCGGCAATGGGCGGCCCTGACGCGGCTCGCAGGACAGCCCCCCGCAGCCGGAGTCCTTTGGCCAGCCCGGCCCTGTCCCGGGGCTCAGGGGGAATCAAATACCCCGCTGCAAGCAAAGGGACATCAAGCCTGCAACGCTGCAGAACAGAAAGCGTCCTTCGGACACTTTGGCATTTGCCCCTGGCGGCATTCGCCAACTGGCCGTGCAGGCACGGCCGCCTGGCTCATTGCTCGCGGGAATAAATATTCCTCCCGCTGAATATCTCTATCATCTCCCGGCGCAGGTTCCCCATGATCTCCAGCCGCAGCTTGGGCGCCAGCTCATAGACATCGCTGTTGAACAGGTAGTTCTGGAGGTCGATCTCCTTGATCAGCATTTTCGTGTGGAAGAGATTGGCCTCATACACATTGATGTCCACGGCGTCATACCGCCGCAGGGTGGCCCCGTCGATGAAGTCCTGGATGGAGGTCATCCTGTGGTCCATGAACAGCTTCTGGCCCGCCACATCCCTGGTGAAGCCCCTGACCCGGTAGTCCATGGTGATGATGTCGGAATCGAAGGAGCCGATCAGGTAGTCCAGGGTGGACAGGGGCGTGATCTCCCCGCAGGTGGCCACGTCGATGTCCACACGGAAGGTGGCCAGGTAGGTGTCGGGATGGTACTCCGGGTAGGTGTGGACCGTGATGTGGCTCTTGTCCAGATGGGCCAGGACAGTATCCCCCATGGGCATAGCGGCATCCCCCGGGGCGATGGCGGCATCCCCCATTGCAATGGTGGTATCCCCCATGGGCACCTTGCTCTCGTCGGCGATCAGGATGGTGACGGAGCTCCCCTGGGGCTCATAGTCCTGGCTGGAGATATTCAGCACGGAGGCGCCGATCATCTCCGTCACGTCCACCAGGAGTTTGGTCAGCCGTTCGGAATTATACTGCTGGTCGATATAGGCGATATAATCCTTCTGCTCCCGCTGGCTCTTGGCGTAGCACACGTCATAGATATTGAAGCTCAGGGACTTGGTCAGGTTGTTGAAGCCGTACAGGGTAAATTTCTCGCTCATGTTCTCTCCTTTATCCGTCTCTTCCGGCCATTGGAATGCAGGAATTTTTTCCGTATGAAAAAAGCAAGCGACGCTCCCATCACTTGCTTTTAAAGTCTCTGTCTCTTTTCCTTCTCCTGTCCGGGCCTTCCGGTTCATGGACACGGAGCGAAATGAATGCAACAGATATATGGTTTTTAGAGTCTATATAGCAAATATTTTACTTTTACTACTCTTATTGACCGTTTCACAAGTTAGATGTGCATCAGCACCGGTTTATAGTCACCAACTTATAAAATTTGAGCTTTTAACTCAATCAATAAGGCAACACGGTTGCCAAAATATTTGCATGGAAGACTCTGCCTGTCTGTTTTCCATACGTCTGTACTA
>CAMQOJ010000144.1 GCA_947003375.1 uncultured Lachnospiraceae bacterium | reverse complement strand
GGGTGGGGATGTAAATGATAAAAAAGGCAGAAAGAATACTATTTCAAAATTTAAGACATCCATATCGGAGGCCTCTTCCTTTTTGGACAAGCTTGACGAAATGATAGCGAAAAATCTGGAAAACCTCTATGTGGCGGAATATGCCATGCAGATGCTATCCTACTACACAGTAGATATGAAAGACGGGAGCAAGATTAGTGAGGACCAGGTCATCGGATTGAGCGGCTATAAGCTGAAGGAACACAAACCCTATAAAGCGGAGGTGGAATATGTCCTGTGGGGCAATAAATCATCCGCGACAAATATAAGGAATACGGTCATGACGATTTTCGGGATCCGGCTGCTGATAAATTCCTTTTTCGCCTTTACAGACAGCGAGATAGTCGGTTCAGCCAAAGCGGCAGCGGTCGTCATCGCAGGGTGGGCACCCTACCTGATTCCGGTGGTGCAGGTCATTGTCCAACTGGCATTTGCGGGCATCGAGACGGCGGAGGATGTAGGTAAGCTAAAAGAAGGATACGGGGTCACCATTCTAAAGTCGAAAGAGACATGGGCCAGCATGCCGTACTTCGGAAATAATACGGATGGGGTCACTTTGGACTACTCCGAGTATCTCCGCATATTCCTGAATTTGAATATGCTGGTCGGCAATGGGGAAAGGAAGCTCGCCAGAATCGCGGACTGCATCCGGGTAAATACGGATTTCGATATGAAGAACGGTTATACCATGCTGGCAGTCGAAGCCAAAGTAAGTGTCAGGACCACGTTCATGAAAAAGATTTCCGACATGGGAGCCGGGGGATGGAAGCAGCCGGATAATACCTACACGGTATTATACCAGAGCCTTCTTGGGTACTGAAGATTCCAGGAAAGTTTTATGTGGAGCTGAGGTGAATGATATGAAGAATGGAGAAAAATGTGAGAGAGGTTCTCTGACGGTAGAAGCGATTCTTTTCCTGATACCATTTATGTGCGCTTTCCTGACATTAATCAACGCGGCCAGATTTGTGCAGTCGGAAATGCTGGTGCATCATGCGATTACGCAGACGGCAAAACAGATATCTACATACAGCTATATACTGACCAAAACGAATATAACAACTCATATGCAGAGTACGAACAAAAAGAGTAAAAAATTCATATCGGATACAACGGAGGCAGTGAACTCCGTGACAGAGTTTATGGGAGCGCTTGGCTCTCTCGGAGAAGGGGATCTCGTCTCCGGTGTGGACAATGTAATCAATACGGCAAAAACAGCCAATGACACGGTGACGGCATATCTCAGCAATCCAAAGGAGATCATGTATGGAGCTTTGGCCGTGGTAAAGTCCAAAGGGGAAGGAGCCGTGATGACGTGGGCGGTAAGCGCCATCTCCAGAGGATATTTAAACAAAACTATTTTAAAGGTATCCGATGACCCGGATGGATATTTGAAAGACATAGGTGTCGTAGGAGGAATGGAAGGACTGGACTTTTCAAAGTCAAAATGGATTTCGAACAGCGAGGGAAAGGGAAATATCGACATTGTAGTCACCTACAAATTGAAGAATCTGCTGTTCCCTAATTTTGACTTTGGGGAATATGAATTCTGCCAGTGTGCTTCCACACTGGTCTGGTAACAGGGAGTACGGATGGAACACATAAGAGCGTGGCTGAAAGAGCAGTGGGGCATAAAGAGATTCAGGATACTGTTATTTGTAATGTTGCTGTTCACTATTATATTGGCGGCAGAATTCTGTTTATTCCAGTATGGAGGTTTCAAGATAGTCCGGTATTTCATTTTATTCTGGTCGCTGACAGTGATCGCCTGGACAGACTGCAGGAGCAGGAGGATATCGAATGCCATGGTGCTCTTCCTGCTGATTGCGAGGACGGTTCTGCTGGTCATGGAATGCCTGGCTTACAGGGAGTACTGGAAAAGCGTTTTGCTGAGCAGCGCCGGAGGGCTGTTCCTGGGCGGGGGCATGTTTCTCGTATGCTATCTGCTTGCCCGGGGAGGAATAGGGGCCGGAGATGTGAAGCTTTCCGCGATGCTGGGTTATTATCTGGGGAGCGGGGCGGTTTTTACCGCGATTTTTTTGACTGTCTTGACTGCGGCGCTGTTCAGCATTGCCGCTTTGCTGTTAAAGAAGGCAAACCTGAAACAGGAGATACCGTTTGCACCTTTTATTTTGACAGGAACCTTGATTACCATGATGTTAGGAGTGTAGAGGCCGATTATGAAGAGAAATCTGATTTTATTATTCTGCGTCCTGTTAGGTTTGTCCTGGTATACGGCGATATCAGACGCAGTAAATAATCCAAAAATAATCGCGGGGCATCTCGCGAAGGCCGGGGAACTGGAGGAAAAGGGCATCTATGTTGATGCTATCGCGGAATATGAGGCGGCATTGGAATACCTGCCGAACGACACAGAGATTTCTCTGAAAATGGCGAATGCCTATCTGCAGACGGGAAACAGTAAAAAGTTTATCAATATATGCAAGGATACGGCGGCTGCAAACCAGGAGGATCCGGCAGCCATGGACTGTCTGATGGAGTATTATGTGGAGAAGAACAATGAGCCGTCCGCCGTAAAATACCTGAATGAATTCACGGAAGAGTATCCAAAGAATGAAACGGCCAGAAAATGGCTGGTTCAGCTGAAGGGGAGCTACAGAGAGCTTTTCTGCAATTATGAGGAATTGGGGGCGATTCATAATAACAGCATGGTCGTGCGGAAAGAGGACAAGTACGGGCTGGCAGACAGTCAGGGGGCGGAGATTCTTGCCGCAGAATACGACGAGATACACTGCTTTTCGGAGGATGGCCTGGCGCTGGCCGTGAAAGAAGGGAAGCGTTTTTACGTAGACAGAGACGGACAGACAAGGCTGGTCGCGGACGACGCGTATACGAATCTGCGGATGATGTCTTCCGGGCGGACCTCTGCCGGGAAGAACGGGAAATATGGGTATTTGGATGAAGGGCTCGAGCCGGCCACGGACTTTCTATGGGATGACCTGACATTGATTTCGGATTCGGTGGGAGCCTGCCGGCTGGATGGAAAATGGGCTCTTGTCAGCAAAAACGGAAAGCTGAAGACAGAATACCTATATGAAGACATCATAAGGGATGAAAACGGATTCTGCTCGGGACAAAAGAGGATTTTTGTGAAAGAAGAAGGACGTTATCATCTCGTTGACAAAAAGGGGGAAGCTGTCGGCGACCTGACATTTGAAGACGCAAGATGTTTTTCAAAGGAAGGGTATGCGGCGGTCTGCATGGATGGAAAATGGGGGTATGTAAATGCGAAGGGCGAACTGGAAATCGAATGCCAATACGATGACGCGCAATCCTTCCGCAATGGCTTTGCCCCGGTGTGCGTGGACGGGAAGTGGGGATATATCGACGAATACAATAATCTTGTCGTAGAACCGCAGTTTGAAGCTGCGACGCCAATCTCCGAGACAGGGACGGCAGCGGTCAAACAGGAGAAATGGAAATTGATCCAGATGAATATTTTCATGTGAGCAAGGGGGGAATATGAACGTATTTACTTATGAAAACCAGGGAAGCAATACTTATCTTGTATATACCTTGTCAGCGGGAGAGCGGCTTGACCCGGTGAGCTTCGGAATGATATCTAACAATGCGATTCCCGGCTTTGCGCCTACGATTTTTACACAGATGAATACCACAAAATACATCAAATATAATGTGTCCTCGAAAATAGCCGCAAGCCAGGTCTTTTCGGGGATTGTCAGCAGGAGAAGCCTGCTGGGCATTTTCAGCGGAATCGCGAACGCGATATTGTCGGCAGAAGAATATATGATAGATATCGGCGATATCATTATGGACTTAGATTACATATTTGTGGACGTTTCCACCTATGAAGTTCTCATGATTTGTCTGCCTGTAAGCGGAAAAGGGCAGAATAGCACGGATATCAATAAGTTTTTCAAGGACATCATGTGCAGTAAGCAGTTTGACGAGAGGGAAAACTGTGATTATGTCACGAGGATCATCAATTATTTCAATGGGGACAAGATGCTGTCAGTGGCTGATTTCAAGGAACTGCTGGATGAAATGATATCTGAACCGGCGGAGCGGAAAACGGAAAGCGGGAAACTGGAAAGCGGAAAACCTGTTGAAGCACAGATGCCGGAACAACAGGCTGTAGTAATGGAACCAAAACCTGTAATTCCGGCCCCCGAAATACCGCCTGTGCCTGAAACGATGCCTGCGCAGGAGCCCCCTAAAGCGGAGAAGCAGATGAGTCTGCTGTATCTGTTAAGACATTATGACCGGGAGAATGCTGACAGATATAAGGCTCAGAAAGCAGAAAAAAAGGAAAACAAAGCGAAGGCGAAGAACTCTTCCCGTTTTGCGATACCCGGGCAGGACAGTATTCCTGTGGCCTCTTCCGCCCCGGAAAACGATAAGACGGTCAAAAGACCGAATCCCGGACATCCGCAGCCGACAGCGGCGCCGCAGATAAAGCCTGCGTACGAAACAGGCGGAAAGGCCGATTTCGGCGACACTGTCTTTGCGGAGAAGGAAGAGGACGACAGCGGGACGGTTATAATGGGGCATGCTTCCGCCAGACAGGAAAAACGTCCTCAACTGATCCGCAGGAAGAACAATGAAATCATACCCATATGCAGCGATGTCTTCAGGCTGGGAAGAGACAGTGGATACAATGATTATGTGATTGCCGAAAACGAGTATGTGGGAAACAGCCATTGCCATATTCTTGTACAGGACGGAGGGTATTTTATCGTTGATGATAATTCGAAAAACCATACTTTTGTGGACGACAGGGAAATCCCATCCGGAAGACAGATAAAATTAGTTCATGGACAATGCATCCGATTGGCAGACGAGGAATTTGAGTTCAGATTGTTTTGAGGAAACCAATGAAATTTGTGATTTCAGCGGCAACAGATGTGGGCACCAGGAAGAAAATCAATCAGGACAGCCTATTTGTCAGGAAGATCAGGACCCGGGCAGGGAAAATGGTGTTTGCGGTCTTATGCGACGGGATGGGAGGGCTGACTCATGGGGAGCTGGCCAGCGCATCCATCCTTTCAGCCTTTACGGAATGGATGTATGTACAGCTTCCTGTACTGTCGCAGAAACCATTGGAAGACTGCGCGATTCGGGAACAGTGGAGTGAAACCATACGGTGTCAGAACGACAAGATACGGGCGTACGGCTGTAGAAACCAATGTGCTGTCGGGTCGACGGTGACCGCTCTCCTGATGACGGAGAACAGATATTTTCTGCTGAATATCGGAGATACACGCGCATATGAAATCGGAGAAAATGTCGTCCGGCTGACAGAGGACCATACTTTGGCCGCAAAGGAGGTCAGGCTGGGAAATATGACGGATGCCCAGGCGGAGAAGGCTTCTATTCGAAATGTGCTGACAAGGTGTGTCGGAGTGGAGGACAGGGTCAGGCCGGACATGTTCTTCGGAGATGTCCGAAAGAATACGGTTTACATGCTGTGCTCTGATGGATTCAGGCATTGTATTACTGCGGACGAGATGAAGGAATACCTGCTCCGGAATACGTGGAACGATTCGTACGAGATAAAGCAGCAGGAGGAGCGCTTGATTGAGCTTGCTAAACGACGTGGCGAAACAGACAATATTTCCGTTATCACTATTCATGCAGGGTGATTTCGACGCGCTTACAGTATGCGCTGCAGTCGGGTGCGTTTTGCTGATGGTATGCGCTGTGCTGTATGTCCGGTTCAGACGGGAGAAAAAAGCTCTCCACAATCGGAAGGCTATCGTACAACAGTGTAGATTCATGAAAAGAGATACTGCCGAGCTGCCGGATGCCCGGGATATTCTTTATCAGTGCTATGGATTCGAGGTAGAACAGGATATCACATATGTGCATACAGAGGAAACTTTACAATAGAGGTCATAAAGCTGAGGAAAACCTTATGGAACTTTTGATTGACGGACTTACAAATGAAATCCTCTTTTACGGGGGATTAGCCATTGCCGGAGGTACATTGTTCGCGGCGTTTATTTATCTATCCATTTCGCATATAAAAAAGATTCGTTTAGATGCGCAGCTGGATGCCGAGTACGGAAAAAGGAATAAAGAATAAGGAACGGCAGGAAACGGCAAGACAAAAACAGCAGAAAAAGGACCAACGAGGAACACGATATGTCAGAAATCATAGCATCTACATATGAGCTAATCCAGGATGAAAAGATTGGTTCCGGAGGCGGCGGAAATATCTATCTGGCGAACCATTTGCGCCTGGGGAAGAAGGTGGTGCTCAAAGCGGACAAACGCAAGGCCACCACCCGTCTAGAACTGCTCCGCCGGGAGGTGGATGTGCTGAAGGACTTAAGCCATTCGTATATTCCCAAGGTATATGACTTCTTCGTGGAAAATGAAACTGTCTATACGGTGATGGACTATATTGAAGGGGAAAGCCTTGACAAGCCCCTCAAGAGGGGAGAAAAATATCCCCAGCCGCAAGTGATCAAATGGGCGATGCAGATGCTGGAGGCCCTTTCGTATCTCCACAGCCCTACCCACGGCACGCCGCCGAGAGGGTATGTGCACAGCGATATCAAGCCCGCCAATCTGATGCGTACCCCGAACAATGATATCTGCCTCATAGACTTTAACATTGCCCTCGCTCTGGGGGAAGAAAATGCCATAGGCTGCAGCGCCGGCTATGCCTCGCCTGAACACTATGGGCTGGACTTTTCGTCCGATGATTACACCCCATCATCCCATGGCAGGATCAGAGGAAAAAAGGAATCTGCACAAAAGCGGAGAAAGAACGAAGAGACAGCCATCATGCCGGGAGCTTCCTATGAGAGGACAAAGACCCTGGTCCCGGACGCAAGTTCTTCCAAAGTGAAGGTCATAGTCCCTGATATCAGGTCGGATATCTACAGTGTGGGGGCCACGCTTTATCATCTCCTGAGCGGGAAGCGGCCCGAGAGAAACGCAAAAGAAGTAACGCCTCTCTCGGAGGAGGAGTTCAGCCCGCAGATTGTGGGAATCATTTCCAGGGCGATGAATCCGAATCCGGATTTGAGATACCAGACTGCGGAAGAGATGCTGAGCGCTTTTGAGCATCTCCGGGAAAATGATATTCGGACCCGCCGCCTGAAAAGGAACAGGCGTATTGCGCTGGCTCTGTTCACCGGCCTTTTTGCAGTGGGCCTGGGACTCGCTTTTGCAGGCCAGAAGCGTATGCAGGAGACGGAGGCGTGTCTGAAGCTTGCGGAATATTCGGCGAATGCGCTGGTGGAGGGGGATGTGTCATCCGCCATTGAACTTGCCATGCAGGCGATTCCTTCGGAAGAAGGGTTCCTCCATGCTCCGGTAACAGCGGAAGCGCAGATGGCTTTGACAAATGCGCTGGGAGTATATGATTTGTCTGACGGCTTTAAGGCGTTGGATGCGGTGAAGCTGCCTTCCGCTCCCTTCGGGATAACCGTCTCCCCCCAGGGATCGCGCTTGGCCGTTGTATATGCCTATGAGGCAGCGATATATGATATGGAGTCGCAGCAAAAAATAGTTTCTCTGCCTACACAGGAATCAGCGCTGTCAGACATTGTGTTTGTGGATGAGGACACAATCCTGTATGCCGGCGTGCAGGGAGTGGCGGCATATAGCCTGGATACCCGGGAGGAGCTGTGGACAGGTGAGACTGCCACAAATCTATGCCTTTCCGCCGACTGCAGAACGGCAGCGGCCGTGAACAGGGATGAGGAGACTGTAAGGATATACCGCGTATCAGACGGGGCGAAAATAGCGGAGCGTTCTTTTGAAGGCCTCCATATGTCCGTAGCGGTGAACGACACTTTTGCCGACCCCGGTGATGATATATTTGCTTTAAACGAGGACGGGAGCCTGCTTGCCGTAAGCTTTCACAATGGCGGACTGATGATATTTGACATAGACAATCGGGATGAGGATATCATCGTGTACGAGGAATCCGAGTATCGGCATTTTGAAGGGGGATTCTGCAAGGGGCATTTCGCCTTTTCCGCAGAGAAAGAAGGGGAAGCCCAGTTTGGGCTGATAGACGTAGGAAAGGCTGTCTATGTAGGGAGCTATACATCGCAGGACAGCATACTGCTTCATGCGGATCGGCAGGGAATCTATATGGCAGACAAGAATCTGCTGGTCCGGCTGGATCCTGTCACGCTGGAGGAGACTGAGCTTGCCTATACGGGCAATGTGAACATCACCGCTTTTTCCGTGGGGGAGAAGTATGTGCTGGCGGCGATGGATGACGGCTGTTTTTCCTTTTATGACAGCGGGGCCAATCTGCTGTCAACGGAAAGCGGCGGCGAGAAATGCGTTTTTACTGCCCTGACGGGGGATTACGCCGTCCTTGGCAACCGCGACGAGCCGTCTCTGAGGCTTTTGGAGGCGGAGGACTCTGAGGGTACGCAGCTTCTATCCTACGACGCGCGCTACAGACATGCGGAAGCGCGCATCAGCGGAGACGGCAAAAAGGCGATGCTGTTCAATTATGAGGATTTCCGCATCTATGACAGGGAGGGGAATCTGATAAACCAGACGCAGCTGCCGGAAGCGGAAAACATATATGACCAGCAGTTTGTCAGGGAAGGCCAGAGCTCCTGGCTGGAGGTGACCTGGTATGATGGCACGGTGAGGCATTACAGCGCGGAGGATGGTTCCCTGCTCTCGGAAGAGGAAAAAGAGGCGCCTTCTAAGGATCTGTATGAGGAATTCTATATTGACGGCTTCAGGATTGCCTCCGTCCTGCATGGCGCGCCTGAGGTGTACAGTCTGGAGTCGGATAGATTGGTGGCCGTGCTGGAGGAGGATTCTTATCTTACTTATGTCACCCAGGCCGGAGAGTACATTATCACGGAATACATAACTGCTGAAGGAGAGCGGTACGGTATCCTTTTAGATGATAAATTCAGAAAGCTGGCCTATCTGCCGGGACTCTGCGATGTAGTGGGGGATAAGCTTGTGTTTGATTACAAATCCGGGATTCTGAAGCAGTGCGGGATTTATTCTCTACAGGAACTGGTGGAGCTGGGGAAGGGATATCTGAGATAAATCTGTTGGCCTACGGGAAAAAGAGGAGGGGTTGGAGATGAAGCCTGTAAGAAAAGGTTTGGCGGTATTATTGGCGGTGTTATTGATTTTGCCTGGGTCACCTGTGTCTGTGGAAAGGACGCTGGTGGCGGAGGCTGCGGC
>CAMQOJ010000143.1 GCA_947003375.1 uncultured Lachnospiraceae bacterium | reverse complement strand
GATAGGACTCTACCCCCATAACCCTGGTGTCCGTGACCGTGGGCTTATAGCCTACATTGCTGATGGCCCGGTAGAGCTTCTCCCCACAGCGCACCTGTGAGAAATAGACGCCATTCGGCGGGAGCAGCTTGTCGGCACCCGGCAGCACGTTCACCGTAGGAAAACCGATGGTCCGCCCCACCTGCCTGCCCCTGACCACCTTCCCGGCGATCATATAGGGCATTCCAAGCATATGCCCCGCGGACTCCATGTCGCCCTCCTCCACCTTCGCCCGCACCAGCGTGGAGCTCACCTCCTCACCGTCCATGCGCACCTTATCTATGGTCTTCACCTCAAACCCAAGCTCCGGCCCCATCCTCTGCAAGAGCGCGGCATCCCCCTCTCCCCTGGCCCCAAAGGACAGATCCGTCCCCGCGGCAAGGAAGCGGGCCTGCAGCTGCCCCGCAAGGATGTCCCTGGCGAAGGCTTCGGGCGGCGTGGCGGCCGTCACCGCGTTCATGGGGAACTCCACCAGGATATCCACGCCCATTCTGCCGAACAAGAGGCGCTTTTCCTCTTTGGTGGTCAGCTCCCTGCCGTCAGAACAGCCAAAAAGAACCGCCGGAGGCGGATCGAATGTAAAGACACAGGCGGCAAGGCGGCCCTTCCGCGACAGGATTTCTTCCAGCAGCCGTCTGTGGCCGATGTGTACCCCGTCAAATTTTCCCAGGGCCACCGCCGTCTCCTGCCCAAGTTGTATATCTGTCGTACCGGCAATAATCTCCACTTTTCTTAAATCACTCTTTCTCCAAAAACATCTTCACGGGCCTGTACCATTTCCTGTCAGGCTCATAGGCATAAATGCCCGCGAAGCTCCCGTCAGGCCTGTACATCCTCACCCATATGTCTTTGGCGTATACTTCCCCCTCCGCGGTCTGCTGCGGCGCTATGGCATTGCCATTGTCCAGCAATAAGCAGCTCTCCTGCTTTACATGGAGCGCCGGACAGTCCGCGAACACGCTGTCCACGGGGCGCAAAGCCTGCCTCAGTTTTGCCTGGTCCAGGCCCGCATGTCCAAGCATATCCTCGTCCTTCCACCGCTGCAGCTCCCCCAGGGTACAGGCATCCTCCAGGGAGAACATTCCCACTCTGGTGCGCCTCAGGCTCTGCATGGTGCCGCCGCATGCAAGGCGCTCTCCCATATCCGAGCAGAGCGTCCTGATGTAAGTCCCCTTGGAGCAGACCACCCGCATGCGCACCACCGGGAGGCGGCACTCCAGGATCTCCAGTTCGTATATCTGTACGGGTCTTGCTTTGCGCTCCACTTCTTTTCCGGCCCGGGCCAAGTCGCATAGCTTCTTTCCGTTCACCTTCAACGCGGAATACATGGGCGGCACCTGCCGGTACTCTCCTACAAAGGAAGCGGCTACGCTCCTGACCTGGCTCTCCTGCACCTCCACAGGGCATCTCGCCAGGACCTGCCCGGTCACGTCCTGGGTGTCCGTCTCCACGCCCAGCAGCAGCTCTGCCACATATTCCTTGTCCCTGTCCGCCAGCATGTCGCACAGCTTGGTGGCGCTGCCCAGGCAGACCGGGAGCACCCCTGTGGCCATGGGATCCAACGTCCCCGTGTGGCCGATCTTGCGCTGGCCGCATATCCCCCGCATTTTCGCCACCACATCATGGGAGGTGAAGCCTGGTTCCTTGTCAATGACTATTATCCCGTTCATCATGCTCCGCTTCCCACTTCTTCAACGCTTTTTCTATATGTAGGGAGAGATTGTTCACACAGTCGTGGAAAGTGCCCGTCATGTTGCAGCCCGCGGCTTTGGTATGCCCTCCGCCGCCGAAGTACGCCGCCACCTCCGCCACGTCCACCTTCTCGCTGGAGCGCATGCTCACCTTGTACTCCATGGTGCCTGTCTCGTACATGAAGATGGCGCAGTCTATGCCCTCGATATTGCGCAGCTGGTTCACGATGCCGTCCAGGTCTTTCGGCCCTACATTGTAGAACTCCATGGTCTTCTTATCGATGGCGCTCACGATACAGCTCCCGCCCAGGAACCGGATGCTCTCCATCAGGGCCCTGCCCATGACCTGAGCCTGGATATAGGTCTTCTGGTAAAAGGTCTCCAGTATCAGGTTCGGGAAGTCAAATCCGAACGCGATCAGCTTCGCCCCCTTCTCCAGGGTCTCCGGCGAAGTGTTGGAATACTGGAACACTCCCGTGTCATGGATGATGCCCACATACAGGGCCATTGCCATATCCTTGTCCAGTTGTCCCTCATCCATCAAATCGAAAATCAGCTCACAGGTGGAGCCCATCTCGGGCCTGATCACATTGATCTGTCCGCCGCCGGGGTTGCTGACATGGTGGTCTATATTGATCGTCTTCCCCGCGGCCCTGAAATATTTCTCCGCGCCTCCCAGCCTGTCCGTGGAGGTGTCAAGCACAAAAAACACGTCAAAGGCAGGTTCCTCAGGGAAATCGGAGTCGATTTCCCCAAAGCCCTTAATGTCCTTAAAAATATCCGCAGGCTTTTCCAGAAACACTTTGGTCTCCGCCGCAGGCAGGCATTTCACCAGATACTGCCACAGCCCCAGACACGCGCCCAGACAATCCCCGTCCGGCCTTACATGCCCGGCAATGCCGATTCGTTTCGCTTCCCTGCATTCTTCCAATAAATTCAGATTCATCTGCCCTCATTCCTTTTCATCCGGGCCTTCGCCTAAAGCTCCAGATCCTCCTCAGGCTCTTCCCCGTCCGCATCCTCCACGCGGTCCTTCGCATTCTCATCATCCTGCGCGATGACCTCGTCGATTCTGCGCGACATATTGACCCCATACTCGATTGACTGATCCATGATAAAGGTAATCTCCGGCGTGTTGCGCAGATTGATTTCCCTGGCCAGCTTGTTCCGCATGAACCCCACCGCGCTCCGCAGTCCCTCCAGGGTAGACTTCCTTACCTCCTCATCCCCAAGCACGCTGATCCATGCCTTGCAGCTCTTTAAATCCGGAGCCACCTCCACGGACACCACGCTTGTCCACGGGCTGATTCGGGGATCCTTAATCTCTCCCCGGATTGTCTCCGCCAGCACGCGCTGTACCTCCCCGTTGATACGGGTATTCTTTACACTGTTCTTTCTCATTTACACAAACCCCTCTATATAAACGGCATTTAATTCTCGCCAGCCGCATAGCACAGCAAGTCATGCCGTTTATCCGGTTTTTGAGCAGGATTTTATTGCTACACATATAAACCGATACGGCTTCCCGGACAAATGTCCCGCCGAGGTCTTGTTCTGCTAAGGCAGGGTACTCTCCTGCCTTAGCAGAACTCCTCAGTGCGCTACCGTGGCACTTCCACCATGATATATGCCTCCACCATATCCAGCTCCTGAATCTGATCGAAGCCCTCGAACACAAGTCCGCACTCGAAGCCTTCCTTCACTTCCTTCACATCGTCCTTGAAGCGCTTCAGCGAAGCCAGCGCGCCCTCGTAAATCTGCTCTCCCTCTCTTCTGATGCGAATCTTGCAGCCTCTCTGGAAGATGCCGTCCATCACATAGGAACCGGCGATATTTCCCACCTGGGAAGCCTTGAAGATCTGCCTGATCTCCGCATGGCCAATCACCTTCTCCTCGAAGACAGGATCCAGCATGCCCTTCATAGCGGCCTCCACGTCCTCAATCGCCTTGTAGATGACTTTGTACAGCCTTACGTCCACGCCTTCGCGCTCCGCCGTATTCTTGGCGGTGCTGTCCGGCCTTACATTGAAGCCGATGATGATGGCGTTGGAAGCGCTGGCCAGGGTCACGTCGGACTCGTTGATCGCGCCTACGCCGCCATGGATGCATTTGACCACAACCTCGTCGTTGGACAGCTTCAGCAGGGACTGGCGCACAGCCTCCACGCTGCCCTGTACATCCGCCTTGACAATCAGGTTCAGCTCCTTCAGATTGCCCTCCTTAATCTGGGAGAACAGGTCGTCCAGGGACATCTTCGCCTTGGTCTCCTCCAGCTTCTTCTCCTTGTTCTGGGCCAGGTAGGTCTCCGCGTAGGACTTGGCCGTCTTGTCATTCTCATGGGCCAGGAAGACCTCTCCTGCGCTGGGCACATCGGAGAGTCCCAGAATCTCCACGGGCATGGACGGCGTAGCCACCTTCACTCTTCTGCCCTTGTCGTCAATCATGGCCCTGACCTTGCCGTAGCAGGCCCCTGCGGAGATGAAGTCTCCCACGTGGAGCGTGCCTTTCTGCACCAGCACCGTAGCCACGGGCCCTCTGCCCTTGTCCAGCTCTGCCTCGATGACCAGGCCTCTCGCCCGCCTGTCCGGGTTCGCCTTGAGCTCCATGATGTCTGCCGTCAGCAGGATGGTCTCCAGGAGATCCTGGATGCCTTCTCCTGTCTTGGCCGAAACAGGGACAAATTCCGTATTGCCGCCCCAGTCAGTTGCGACTAATTCATATTCCGTCAGCTCCTGCTTCACCCGCTCGATGTTGGCAGAGGGCTTATCAATCTTGTTCACAGCCACCACAATCTCGATGCCTGCCGCCTTGGCATGGCTGATGGCCTCCACGGTCTGGGGCATCACGCCGTCATCCGCCGCCACCACCAAAATCGCGATGTCCGTAGCGTTGGCACCGCGCATACGCATGGCGGTGAACGCCTCATGTCCGGGCGTATCCAGGAACGTAATCTTGCGCCCGTCCACATCTACAGTATACGCGCCGATGTGCTGTGTGATACCTCCGGCTTCCTTGTCAATGACATGGGTCTTGCGGATGGTGTCCAAGAGCGATGTCTTGCCGTGGTCTACATGGCCCATGACGCAGATGACAGGCGGCCTCTCCTGCATGGAGGCCTCGTCCTCCTCTTCCTCCTTTAAGAGCTCCTCGATGACGTCTACCTTGACCTCCCGCTCGCAGAGGATGTCGTACTCCATGGCGATGTTCTCTGCGTCCTCGTAAGAAATCTCCTGGTTCACCGTAACGATTTTGCCCTCCAGGAACAACTTCTTCACAATCGCGGCGGGCTGTACCTTCATCTTCTCCGCAAATTCCTTGATGGTTATTCTCTCCGGCAGGGTAATCACCTTGATGACCTCCTCTGCCGCTTCTTCCTTCTTCTTCTCGGGCCGGATGAACCTGCCGGGCTTGTTCCTTACTGCCTCGTCCTCTTCGTAGATATGGTCCTTCTTGGAGCGCTTTCCCTTCTCCTGGCTGTTGGCGCGCCTCTTTTCTTCCTCGCGCTTCTTCTCCATATCCTTGCCCGGAGCTTCTCCTCCAAAGCTCTTAGGTTTATTATCTCTGAATCCAGCTCCCTGTCCCGGACCGCCTCTACCGTCACGCGGGCTACCGTTAAAGCCACGGTTACCCCCCGGACCAGCGCCCGGGCCGCGGCGATCGCCCATACCAGTGCCAGCACCCGGCCGGCCGCCTCTCTGAAAGCTGTTCTGCCTGTCTCCCTGTGGTCTGCCATTCTGGCCTCCTCTTGACTGGAACTGTCCGCGCTCTCCCTGGGGCCTGCCGCCCTGGCCGCCGCTTCTGGTTCCCTGTCCGTCCCGGTAGCCCCGGTTGTCGCGGCCGCGGTTGTCCTGGGACTGGCCGTCCTGGCCGCGGCTGCCCTGGAAACGGCCGTCCCTTTCAGGCCTATCCTGTCCGCTTCCGCCATTCTGGTATCTGCCGCCCTGGGCGCGCTCCCCCTGGAACCTGTCGCCCTGAGGCCTGCCTCCCTGACCACGTTCCTGTCGTCTCTCTCCCTGGGAACGTTCCCCCTGGGGCCTGTCGCCCTGGGGACGCTGGGTCTGGATCCGTTCTGCCTGGGGACGCTCCTCCTGGCGCCTCTCGGCCTGCTGAGGCCTTTCGCTCTGCACCCTGTCGCTCTGGGGACGCTCGTTCAGTACCGCTTCGCTCTGGGGACTCTCTTCTGCAGGTTTCTGTACCGGCGCCTTCTGCTCCGCCGCCTCCCGCACCGGCGCCGCCTGCGGTTTACGGTTCTCTGCCTGTTCAGGACGGGGCTTGGGCTGCATGGGCTTCGGGGGCACCATCTGTACGGAGGGCGTAGGCGACGGCGGCGTCAGCGGCTTAATCGGGCGCACCGGTGCCTGTGCCTTGGACCTGCGGTCGTTTCCGCGGCCGCCCTGGTTCCTCCCCTGACCGCCCTGACCGCCCTGACCGTTCTGGCCTCCCTGGCGCCTAGCGTTTCCGCCTCCCTGTCCCTGCTGGGCGGGGCGCTGGCTCTGCTGGGCGGGGCGCTGACCCTGCATCCTTGAATTCTGGGGGTTGTTCACGACGATAATCGTCTTCTTCTTTTTCGGTGCACCGTTTGCCTGTGCATCCGCCGCCTTTACAGGCTTCGCTTTCTCCTTTTCAGGGGACTTGGCTGTCTCTTCTTTTACCATTTCTGCCGTCTCTTTTTTCACCATTTCTTCCTTCGCTGTTTCCTTTTTTTTCGGCGCCTCTCCCGGCGCGTTCTTTACGCCCTTTCCGAACGCGCCGCGCACCAGCCGTATGGCATCTTCGTCAATAGAGCTCTGCGCGGCTTTCGCTTCGATTCCCTTTCCCTGCAAAAAACCTATTATGTCCTTGCTCTGCACCTCTAGCTCCTTTGCAAGTTCATGTACCTTTATTTTCGCCATGCTTCCCTCCGTTTCCGCCTCCATCGGCCGTCTGTCTTTCTTTCAGTTGTCTGCTTATCAAATCCGCTAATCCCGCATCGCACACGCCCAGCGACGACCGGAAGTCTTTCCCGATAGCCCTTCCCAGCTCTTCCTTCGTCCCGTAGAGCTCCACCGGGACGCCGTAATAAGAGCACTTATCGGTGAACAGCTTCCTGGTATTGCCCGACGCATCCTCCGCAACGATCACCAGCATAGCGGAGCCATTCCTGATTGCATCCAGTGTCTGAAATTCACCGCTGACTAGATTGCGTCCTTTCATGGCGATTCCCAAAAGCGATAATATCCTATTCTGCTTCAAGCTTTTCAAACTCCCCCTCTAAAGTATCATATACTTCCTTTGGAATACTCATCTTGAAGGAGCGCTCCAGGCCCTTGTTCTTCCTGGCCATAAGCAGGCATTCCCTGCTCTTACAAACATATGCGCCTCTTCCGTTCTTCTTGCCTGTTATGTCCAGACATATGTCATTTTCCGCTGTCTTCAGGACCCTCATCATGTCCCGCTTTCCCTTCATCTCACCGCAGCCGACACACTGTCTCAAAGGAACCTTTTTTGCCATATAGCCTCTTACTCCTCATATGTGGGGGCGTCCCCCTCTTCCTCATCCTCATCCTCTTCCGCGCCGTCTTCCGGCTCCTCATAGCCCTCCGGCTCCTCGTAGCTGCCTGCTTCCCCGGGCTCCTCCGGCTCTTCATAGCCGTCCTCTTCGTAGCCCTCCGCTTCGCTGTAGTCTCCGGGGTCTTCATACCCTGCCGTATCCGTCAGGCCCTCGTCCTCGCTGTATTCATATCCTTCGGCTTCGCCGTCCTCGTACTCGCCGTACTCCTCGTCATACTCGCCGTAGTCATCCTCCAGGTAATCCTCGTACCGGAAGCCCGGCGCATCCTTGGCCTGGGTCTCGGACTTGATGTCTATCTTGTAGCCGGTGAGCCTGGCGGCCAGCCTGGCGTTCTGGCCCTCCTTGCCGATTGCCAGGGACAACTGATAATCGGGCACCACCACCTTGGCCGTCTTCTCGTCGGGATCCGCGAACACCGCCACGATTTTCGCCGGGGACAGGGCGTTCTGAATCAGGTTGCCCGGGTTGTCGTCCCAGTTCACGATGTCTATCTTCTCCCCCCGCAGCTCGTCCACGATGGCGTTCACCCTGGCGCCGTTCATGCCCACACAGGCTCCCACCGGGTCCACGTTGGGGTTGTGGCTCCACACGGCGATTTTGGTACGGCTGCCGGCCTCCCTGGCGATGCTCTTGATTTCCACGGTGCCGTCCTTGATTTCCGTCACCTCGGACTCGAACAGGCGCTTCACCAGCTCCGGATGGGTGCGGCTTACATTGATGCGGGGGCCTTTGGGGGTGTTCTTCACCTCCAGGATGTATACCTTGATGCGCTCCGTGGGCCGGAAGAACTCCCCCTTCACCTGCTCGGATTCGCTGAGCATGGCGTCCGCTTTGCCCAGGTTGATGCTGATGTTCCTGCCCAGGTAGCGCTGTACCACGCCGGTGACCACGTCCTTCTCCTTCTCATAGTACTGATTATAGATAACGCTTCGTTCTTCCTCGCGAATCTTCTGCAGGATGACGTTCTTTGCGTTCTGGGTGGCGATACGGCCGAACTCCTTCGACTTAATCTCCACATGTATCATATCGCCCACCTGGGCCATGGAGGAAATCTCTCTTGCATCTTCCAGGGAAATCTGCAGAACCGGATCCTCCACCTCCTCGGCGGTGGACATGACTTCCTTCTCCGCATATACCAGGAAATCACAGGTGTCCCTGTCTATTTCCACATGCACATTGTCAGCCTTGCCGAAGTGGTTCTTGCAGGCGGTCAGCAGCGAGTTCTCTATGGCCTCGAACAGAGTCTCCTTGCTGATTTCCTTCTCCCTCTCCAAAATGTCAAGCGCTTCCATCAATTCCTTGTTCATCATTTCCTCCATTCTGGCTATTTGCCAATCCCTTTATCTCCAAAATCAATAGGAATTATCCTGTCATCCGTAAAAAGCGTCCTAAAAATCCACTGCCAGGCGGATTACCGCAATGTCGCCGCGCTGGAATGTCCTGGCTGTCTCCCCCTCCAGGATGGTGACGCTGTCCGCGTCGAAGCCATCCAGCCTGCCAGAAAATTCCCTGCATTTGTCGATGGGCTTGAAGAGCCTGATTTCCACCTCTTCGCCCATGGCGGCTTGGAGATGCTTATCCTTCTTCAAGGTCCTTCCCAGGCCGGGGCTGCTGACCTCCAGCACATAGGCATCCGCGATGAAGTCCTCCCTGTCCAGGGCATCGGACAGGGCGCGGCTCACGTTCTCGCAGTCCTGGATGTTCACGCCCTCGGGCTTGTCGATGTAGGCGCACAGATGGTAGTCCACACCTTCCTTTACATATTCCACGTCATAGATGGATACGCCGTTTGCCCTAGCGATGGGCTCTAACAGCGCCTGTGTCCTGTTCTCGTAATCTTCTCTGCGCGACATTCCAAACCTCCGCCTGTCCTCTTCTCCTACATAACTCTTCCAACATGCAAGTGAGAGTGGCTTGCAAGCCACTCTCACCTTAATCATCATTTATAAGTTCAGTTTAGACCCATATACAGGAA
>CAMQOJ010000142.1 GCA_947003375.1 uncultured Lachnospiraceae bacterium | reverse complement strand
TCCTCCAGGGACCCTCCGTAGCACACCCTGCCGAAGACCGGATCCTCCGCCACCACCGTGGCAGCCCCCCGCAGCCCTCCGCAGAACCCCAGGTCGATCTCACAGGAATAATACCACGCCCCGCCGTGATGGGGCTGGTTCAGCCAGGTCTCCCCGCCGTAGAGCGGTTCAAACCCCCCGCTGGCGCAGCCGTCCTTCTCTTTCCCCGGGAACCAGTAGCCATACCCGCTCTCCTCGTCCCCGCAGTTCAACAGCGCCCAGCTCCCCAGCAGGGACCCATAGGCCAGCCGCAGCATCCCGAATGGCTCCTGCGCGTAATAACACGCATAATCCAACAGGGAATCCCCGCCCATCTGGGTCATATAGCTCAGCGTATAGTGCAGATTGTCCCCCCGGTAATCGCTGCCGTACCAGAAATACGCAGGCTCCAGCAGCCCCCTGCAGGCCACATTGCAGGCCGTCTGGTTCTCCATGAACTCCACAGCCCTGCCATAGTCCATATCCTCACCGTAGGGAAGCTTCCTGCAGCGCATCTCCGCCGTCTCCAGCGCCCTGGCCGCCAGCACATGGGTGCTCTCGAAGCCCGTGGTATCGAAGGGATACTCGGAGCCGAACACGTCCTTGCACTCCTTCACGAAATACCCCATCTTCCGGTTCCAGTGCCCCTCCAGCACCTGGGCCTCCAGCTCCATCTTCTCCCGCTTCAGGGCCTCTATGATCTCCGGGATAGCCAGCTCATTGTAGAACCCTGTCTCATAGGCCGACCAGCCCTCCAGCTCCGCCGGAACCGTGAACAGAGCCCTGGCCGTGCCGTAAGCCCGCTGCAGATACTCTTTTGCAGACAGTCTTGTAGTGATATTCTCCGCAAAAGCCGCCACCTGGTACATATTGTAATACATCAGCGCGATGTGTGGATAGTCGTACACACGCCACAGATGGGTCCGCCCTCTGTTCCCCGGATCCTCGGACTCCCGCAGCACATGCCAGTCCGGGATGCCGTAGATTCCGTAGGGGAAAGGCTCATCCGGCCTCTGCTGCAGCCCGCCCCAGACGAAATGCTGGATATAGTCGTCCAGCGCGTCCACCTGGGCCTGATCCGGGCACACGGTCTGGGCCGAGGAGAGGAATGCCGGCTTGGAGAGCCCCGGATCGTCACAAGTCACCTCATAAATCCGCCAGCCGCCGATTTTATCGTAATTGTCAGGGCTAAGGACCGCCCCCGTCTCATTGTTGTACTCGGCCAGCAGCCCGTTGTACCATTTCTCTTCGTCCCTGATCTGCTTGCCCGCGATGAAAGCCGCCCGCTTCCCAAGCATGGTCCGCACGTCCTGCGTGACGAAATAATATATATTCATATACTTCCCGCCGTAATTCACCCGGACTGTGCGCTCGCCCAGCTGCCGGAAAGCGATTCGGAAGATGTGGTATGCCCCATTGGTCCCCAGGGCCTCCACTTCCGCATCCTCCGCCTCCACCCGGATTCCTTCCTCCGCAGAGACCGTCCAGGCCGCTTCCGCTCCAGAACTCCTTCCTTCCGCTGAGGCCATCCGGGCCGCTTCCGCCCCCGAATCCCTTCCTTCCGCAGAGACCGTCCGGGCCGCTTCCGCCCCCGAGTTCCTTCCCTCCGCCGAAATCGCTTCCGCGCCCTCTCCGGCCGTCAGGCGTCCCGCCGCTTCCGGATTGCCTCCGTCAGCCTGCGTCGCTTCCGCCCCGGACCTCCTGACCGCTTCCGGCTTCCACCGCAGAGCCAGCAGCACCGGCTGCTCCCTGGGAACCGTATACCCCGGGATGCTCTCCGCCATCACCTGCCCCTGCTCCACCAGGCGGCTCCGGCAGTCCTCATAATCCCCGGCGAACAGGATCCTCCCCCGGTAGCGATAGCTCTCACCGGGCTCCAGCAGGGCGCTCACCGGCGCGATCCGCAGCTTTGCGCCCTCCTCCGCCCTCTTCGCGCCGATTCCGCCGCTTAAGCTGTAGAGGATCACCACGCCCTTGCCGTCTGTCCCATCCCGCCCGGGAATGGGTTCCAGAATCTCCTCCTCATAGTGGGTCCACTGGCTGTCCCCCCAGGGCAGCACCGCCAGAAGGCTTCCCTTGCCGTCACAGCGGTACAGCGTGGAATGGGAGCCATGGCCGGAGATGAAATGATGCCCTATCACCTCCCGCCCCGTGTCGCCGCCCCAGGTGAACTTGGTATGGCAGGCCAGCCGCAGGCCGAAGTCCAGGAGCCGCACCGGTTCCGAACACACGTTCTCTACCAGAATCTCCTGCTCTATCACCTCTCCCAGGCGGAAGCGGACCGTGACCTTCAGCTCCTCCCCCTGAACGCCGCCCTCATACCTTACGGAGCGTCCCCGCACCACAGGCGCGCTGTCGGCAAAGCCCTGGTCCCCCAGAGGCTGCCACTGCTTCCTCTCCTCACCCTTCTCCCAGGTCAGATAGAGGTTCCCGTACCCTTTTTCCTCATTGAGATAGGGGATGTTGTCACCATCCCCCATCATAGACACCGAACGGATCGTACCGTCCTGAATCTGCGCCTTGAACCGGCTGTTGCAGAAATAATACTTCTCACCCATGATTGCTTCCTGTTATCCTTTCACTGCTCCTATCGTGATGCCGCCCACAAAGTATTTCTGGAAGAACGGATAGATACAGACGATCGGGATCGTTACCACCATGGTGGTGGCCGCCCGCACGGAAGATGTGGTCAGGTTCCGCATGGCCTCGAACTGCTTCTGCTCGCTCAGGAGCTTGGAGGCCTGCTCGCTCTCCATCAGGATCTTCCGCAGGTACACCTGCAGCGTATCCCAGTTTCCGCCGGAGTTGTAGATCATGACGTCGAACCAGGAATTCCAGTGGCCCACCGCAGTCATGATGGCTGTCGCCGCCATCACCGGCGTGCACAGGGGCAATATCACCCGGAAATAGATCGTCAGCTCATTGGCGCCGTCCAGCCTGGCGCTCTCCGCCAGGGAATCAGGCAGCCCCTGGATGAAGGAAGCCATCAGCATCATGAAGTAAGCGCTGAACAGGGCCGGCAGCCAGTACACCGTGAAGGTGTCCAGCAGACCCAAATTGGAGTACAGCAGGAACGTGGGGATCAGACCACCGCCGAAGTACATGGTGATGATGAACACCAGGCGCACGAAGCGCTTGCCCACGAAATGCTGGATGGTGGTGATATAGCCCAAAAGCCCTGTGCACATTATGGTCAGGGTGGTGCCCACCACGGCACGCAGCACGGAAATCACCGCGCCCTTGGCTATGTTGGTTCTGGTAAAGATATAGGAATAGTTCTCTACGGTAAAGGCCCTGGGCAGGAAGGCCAGGCCGCCCTTCACCGTGTCCGATCCTTCGTTGAAGGAGATCACGAGCTGGTTCCAGAAGGGGTAGATCATGACGAACGCGAACACCAGCATGAAACACACATTGAACACATCGAATATCTTGGATCCTAAACTAGTCTTGATTTTTGTGCCTTTTCTCTTCACTCTGATCACCCCCGTCTTAGAATAGTCTCATATCGGTGACTTTCGCCGAAATCTTATTGGAAATCAGCACCAGGATAAAGCCGAAAATCGACTTCATCAGGCCGATGGAGGTCGCGAAGGAATACCTCCCCAGCTGCATGCCGTAACGGTACACGTATGTATCGATGTTCTCGTACACTTCCTGGGTCAGCGGATTACCGATCAGCAGCTGCTGTTCGAATCCGGCGTTCAGGATGCCGCCGATGCCCATGATGAACAGCATGATCACCGTAGGCGCGATGCCGGGCAGCGTGATGTGCCAGGCCTTGCCGAACCGCCCCAGGCCGTCCACGGATCCGGCCTCATACAGAGTGCCGTCCACGCCTGCGATGGCTGAAATGTAGATGATGGCGGACCAGCCCACATCCTTCCAGATATTGGAGGTGGTCAGGATTCCCCAGAAATAATTCTTCTCGTTCAGGAAAGCGATCGGCTTGTCGATCACTCCCATGTTCAGCAGCAGCTCATTGATGTTGCCATCCGTCCCGAGCAGCGTGAACAGGATGCTGGCCACCACCACCCAGGAGATGAAGTAAGGCAGATAGGAGATTGTCTGTACCACCTTTTTGAACAACGTGTGGTGGATTTCATTCAACAGCAGCGCGAAGACGATGGGCGCCACGAACCCTATGGTCATGGACAGACCGCTGATCACCAGCGTGTTGCGGAACACCCGCCCCATGTCCGGGAGCTGGAAGAAATCGATCCAGTACTTGAGGCCCACGAACTTACAGTCCACCAGGCTCTGCCCCGGCGTGTAGTCGAAGAAGGCTATGACATTTCCCAGCATGGGAATGTAGCAGAATATGATGGCCCACAGGATGGCAACCGCGCTGATGGCCCACATCTGTCTCTGTGTCCGGAAGGATCTGATCAGTTCCTTCCTGTTTTTGGCTTTTTGTTCTTTACTTTTCATCTACCCCTCCTGAATCCTTATTCCCGTGAAGCGCAATGGGGGGTTGCCGAAGCCGCCCCCCATTGACATTTCCAATGTCCGCAGGCCCCGCCGCAAAGCATCGCCTGCAGACAAGCCTTACTATGTATTAGCCGTTGTACTTCTCCGCGTTGGTATCGTGCTGGGACTTCACATACTCCGTGATTTCCTCCAGGCCCAACTGGTTACAGGTCTCCCTGTACTCATAGAAGATGCTCTCGCAGGCCTCCTCGGACTCCGCGGTGACCATGTTGGCCCATGCCTCCTCCAGCTTGGACTTCACGTTCTCGTTCTTGGTGGTGATGTCCTGGGTAGCGTCCCAGGTCACTGCGAACAGGGAAGTGTCCTGCATGGGAGCGGTGTAGAAGCCCCAGCTGAGCTTCACGCCCTCATTGGAGAACTCGCCCGTGTCCGGATTCACCGGCCAGTAGTCGTAGATGGATACATGGGACACTCTGGGATCGATCAGGTCGAAGTTCTGCAGTTCATTGGTGTAGAGCCAGTTTCCGTTCAAAGCGATGGAGTACATGCCTGCGCCGTTCTTCTCCTTCAGGTCGTGGTAGGAACCGATCTCCTCTTTCCTGTCCACGTCCAGGATGACATCCTTCATGAGCCATGTGCCGGCCTTGATGTCCACACAGTCCTCGACCCACTCGCCGTCTACCCAGTTGCCTACCTTAGTGTCTTCCTTGGCGATATCCCACACATTGTCCGCAGAGGGAGCGCCCCAGCCGATGACGAAGTTGCCCAGCTCGCTGTTCTCCCAGTTCAGATATCTCATGACCATGCCCAGATCCTTGCACTTGTCTGTGACGATGCAGCGGTAGCTTCCCAGGAACCTGGAGGTCAGCAGGGTGGTGTCCTCCATGGAAAGGCCCTCCGCATGGACGGAGACATTGGCGATCCTCTTCTCCAGCTCCCAGTTCTCAGCATCCTGGGTAGCCCAGTACTGGTGCCCCCCCGTCCATCCGTACCACCATGCGTCGCAGTTTCCTACGATGGTGCCGTTGTGGATGTCGGTCATCAGCTTCTCGTAATCAGTGCTCAGGAAGGAAGGATCGATAATCTCCTCTCTGTACAGCTTGTTCATGAACTTGGCGATTTCCAGGCCCTCGTCCGTATTCAGCCAGTGGGTCATCTCGCCGCTGGCCTCGTCATACTTGTAGCCGCCGATGAAGCCGTAAGCGCCCAGCATGCCGTTCAGAAGGTTCTGTCCCTTCTTGTCGGTGGCGGACAGGCCGTAAGTCTTGTTGCCATTGTCATCCGTGGGATGGTTGGCCAGGACTTTCTTCAGCACCTCATAATACTCCTCCGGAGTCTCGTAAATCTTGTCCTCTCCCAGCTCCTTCCAGTAGTCGTAGCGGATACCGAAGTCGCTTCCGGCCACGTTCACGTTGTCGCCGTAGAGGGTGGCCAGCTTGTAGACCTTGCCATCGCTGCTCTTCATCATGTTCATGTACTTGCCGTAGCGGCGGGTGATGTTGTCGCCGTACTGGGCCAGGGCGTCCGTCAGGTCAAGAGCCTTCCCCTGGGCGATGAACTTCTCCGCCATGTCATCGGTCATGTTGGTGATGATGGCGGGATAGTCTCCGCTGGTAAGCCACAGCTGCAGCTGCTGGTCCATCTCCATGTTGCTGTACTGGAAATTGATCTGGACGTTCATATTGTCCAGCAGCCATTTATCCATGACCGCTTTCCCGCCCTTCTCGTCGGCCTCCAACTCCTGCTGGTCTCCCATGCCGGCATATACATCCAGCACCAGGGTCTCCTCAGGCACTACCCAGCCCCACTCATTGGGCTCTCCCTTCAGGTCGGCAGATGACAGGTCCTGCTCCTTGCCGCCCCCTCCCGAACCCTTGCCGCAGCCTGTCAGCATGGAAAACGCCATGGCGCCGGTCAGAAGCATTGCTAAGACTTTCTTCTTCATTATCCTTTCCCTCCTTAATTTCATGCGGATCTCTCCGCGGTTTTATCAACAGTCTTGACAGACTTGCCAATCTATATATGTAGCGATTAAATCTTGCCAAAAACCGGATAAACGGCATGGCCGGCTGTACTAGTCCTCGTACCCGAAGGTCTCCCGCTCTACGATCCGGCAGGGCAGCTCCTCCCTGTGACGGCATGCCTGCCCTCCCGCCGCCAGGGCGATCAGCTTCTCCGCCGCCCGCTGCCCGATCTCCACCAAAGGGATGCTGATGGACGTCAGCGCCGGCTCCACGAAACCGCACAGCTCTATATCATCGAATCCGATGAGGACGACTTCCTCCCCGATGGAAACGCCCAGCTCCTTCAACACCTTCATGGCGCCCACCGCCATCCAGTCGTTCATGCAGAACAGCGCGTCCGGCCGCTCCTCCAGCGCCATCAGCTTCCGGCAGGCCAGCTCCCCGGAGCGGTCGCTCCAGTCGCCGTATACAATCAGCTCCGGATCCAGGACAGCCCCGGCATCCATCAGCGCCGTCTGATACCCTATCAGGCGCTTGTAGGCGGGAACCGATTCCACCGGGCCGCTGATCAGCCCTATCCGCCTGCGGCCCTGCCGCAGCATGGCTTCCACCGCCCGGGTGGCCACCCGCTGATTGTCATTGTTGACCATGTAATCCCCGGGGTTCTTGGTATAGCTGTAGGCGTATACCAGAGGGATGTCCGTCTGGAGCAGCCCTGTGATGTCCCGGTCATGCATCCCCACATAGATGATGCCGCAGGCTCCTACCATCCGGAAGATTTCCACCTTGTCCCTGATTTCATCGCGGTAGTCCATGACCAGGCTGTAGTCCTGCCTGCCCTCCCGCCAGATCCTGCTGTTCAGATTCAGGTCTCCCAGGAGAATCTGGTAGTTCTCCCTGTCCGCCGTCTGGTTGATGCCCTGGACGATGTTGTTGACCTGGAAGGTGGCGATGTCCTCCGAAATGATGCCTATGACGTTGCTCCTGCTGGACCGCAGCGCCCTGGCCGCGATGTTGGGCTGGTATCCCAGCTCCCTGGCCGCCATGCGCACCTTCTTCGCCACTCCTGCGCTGACCTTGTTCTCCTTATTGTTCATCACATAGGAGACCGTTGCCGTGGAAACGCCCGCCCGCTCCGCCACATCCTTTAACGTAGCCATGCCGCCACCTCTCTTTCCGCGCCCTGTCCTGACAGCCCGGAAGCCTTATCCCGGCTCCGCGCCCCGCTGTCAGCAGGCAGGGGCATGTCAGAGGGCTTTAATCGTTTAACTCCGTCCCATCCATTCCATCCATTGTTCTGTTCTCCTCCGATAACAGATTGGAACATGGTCTGTACCAATTTGCCAAGCATCTTTACAAAATATGTCTGTTTCACCAACCTTTTGGCTTCTATCCCTTGTAGCACATTATAACGCCTTCCCTGTTTCCCTGTCAATTCCGCATTTTTCACAAGTTAATCGTTTAAATTTTGTGCAAATTTTACATTGATTTTATAATTTTCATATTTATATAATAATTCTATATATTGGGGGGCTACGGCAGGACTGCCGCTATAGCCCTTCGCCGGAGGGAGGGGAACTCCCGCCGCAGAAAGGAGAATCTATGTCCACTACCACGAAATCCACCAACCATCCGTCGGCCCCCCTTCTGGCCCGCTACGATTTCACCGGCGTCAGCAGCACCATCGCCCCCGACCAGACAGGGAACGGCTTCGCCGGCGTCATCAGGGGCTGCGACAGAGGCGGCGCCTTTATGGAGGAGGACACCGTCTTCGGCCATACGCTCCCCGTGCTCAGGCTCACCGGAACCGGCCAGGGCGGCTATCTGCAGCTGCCGGACGGCGTGCTGAACGGCGCCGAGGGCGTCACCGTCAGCTTCTACTGCAGGATAGACAGCGTCACGGAGTACGCCAATCTCTTCTCCTTCGGCACGGACAACTGCTTCTATCTCTCCGTGCTGCCCGGAGAAGAGGAGGAGGCCAGGGCCTTCCTCTCCCCCTGTGCCACGGCCGGCGGCAGGAGCCAGGAGGCCTGCCTGCAGGAGTGGGTCCCGGTTCCCCTGGGGCGCTGGTTCCACATGGCAGTGTCCTTCGGCAATGGCCTCCCCGCCCCCATAGAGCTCTACATCGACGGCGAAAAGCGGGCGGAGCTCGTCCACCGGCGCATGGAGGCGAGGGCCCTGGAGGGCGCGGCGGAGAATGATTTCGGCTTCGGCGCCTTCGCCCTGGCCCCTCTGGCAGCGTCCTTCACGGACATCCGGATATTCGGCGGCGTATTGGATAAGGAGGAGATGGCCTCCCTGTTCCACATCGAGCCCGGGGAAAGGCTGCGCCTGGAAGCCAGGAACCTGGAAGCCCTTTTTGAGGCGCCTCTGGAGACGCCGCCCCTCCTGCCCGGAGCCGGACAGTTGGGGGCGGAGATCGTCTGGAAGAGCCTGACGCCGGAAATCGTCTCGGATGAGGGCCTGTTCCAGCGCCCCGCCCCGGGGAGCCCTGCCCTGGAGGGGGCGCTTCGGGCCGTCCTGACCTTCCAGGGCCAGAGCGCATCCCGGGATTTCTCCTTCCGGATCCCTCCCCTTCCGGAGGACGCGGAAATCGCGGAGGCGGACGCCGCCCGGGTAAAACTGCCTTTCCCGGGACATGTGGTGTCGGATCTGGATCTGCCGGAGAAGGGAGAAGACGGTTCTGTCTTTCATTGGGGGAGCAGCCGCCGCGACCCCACGGCGCCTGCGGGAGATGTGCACCACAGGCCGGAGGAGGACGCCGCCTCCCTGACCCTGACCCTCACCGCGACCTACAAAACCGCCCGGGCCTCCAGGGAGTTCCGGGTGCGGCTGCTGCCCGACGCCTGCCGGAGCCTCCCCCGAATGGAGTACATC
>CAMQOJ010000141.1 GCA_947003375.1 uncultured Lachnospiraceae bacterium | reverse complement strand
AGGAAGATGTAACCGTTATGGATATCTTAGATGGTAAAACATACAGATGAGACAGATATTGTGCCAGATAGGAAAGGGGATTATGTGTCTTATAAATTGAGCAGTTTTATATGAGGAGAACAAAAAGATGAAAACAGTTCTTTTAGCTGGCGGATTCGGAACCCGCATATCTGAAGAATCAGCATTTAAGCCGAAGCCAATGGTCGAGATTGGCGGAAAGCCAATACTTTGGCATATCATGAAGGAATACGCTTATTATGGGTACAATGAGTTTATTATATGTGCCGGCTATAAACAGCATGTGATTAAAGAATGGTTCGGAAACTATTTCCTCCAAAGCAGCGATGTATCATTTGACTATAGAAACGGAATAAATGAAGTAACCTTCCATGAACCGCATATAGAGCCATGGAAAGTGACTGTAATTGATACGGGCCTGCATACCATGACTGGCGGACGCATCAAGCGAGTGCAGAAATATGTGGGGGATGAGCCGTTCTTCATGACATATGGGGACGGCGTATGTGATGTGGATATCGGCAGGCTATTGACTTTTCATAAAGAGCACGGCAAGATAGCGACACTTACAGCGGTTCTTCAGGATCAGTCAAAGGGAGTGCTGGACATTGGTGGGGATAATGCGGTGAAATCATTCCGGGAGAAAAAGCTGTCCGATGGCGCGCCGATTAATGCAGGATACATGATTTTCAATCCAGAGATCTTCGATTATATAAAGGACGATACGACAGTCCTGGAGAGAGAACCGCTGGAAAAATTGGCAGAGGAAGGCCAACTGATGAGCTACATGCATAAGGGCTTCTGGCAGTGCATGGACAATATACGGGAAAAAGAAATGTTAGAAAAGTTGATAACCGGTGGAAAAGCACCGTGGATGAAATGGGGAGTGGAATCATGAATCCGGATTTGGCATTTTTTAAGGGAAAGAGGATTCTTGTAACGGGGCATACCGGCTTCAAAGGGACATGGCTCTGTAGGATTCTGGTGAATACGGGGGCTATTGTAACAGGATACAGTTTAGAACCGCCTACTGACCCAAACTTGTTTTCTCTGGCCGGGTTAGAGGGGAAGGTGAATAACATTGCTGGGGATATCAGAAATTTTGAGGACTTAAAGAAGGCGTTTGAAGGAAGCCGGCCAGAAATTGTGCTGCATTTAGCGGCGCAGCCGATTGTCAGAGACAGTTATAAAGACCCTCATTATACATATGAAACAAATGTGATGGGAACGGTGAACCTCATGGAATGTGTGAGACTGTTCCCCTGCGTGAGATCGGTGCTGAACGTGACAACTGATAAGGTCTATCACAACCGGGAGTGGTGCTGGGGATACAGAGAGGATGAACCTTTAGACGGTTATGACCCTTATTCGAATTCGAAGTCCTGTTCTGAATTAGTGACGCACAGCTATAAGAACAGCTTTTTTACAAATCACAGAGTAGCCATATCCACCGCACGGGCGGGAAATGTGATTGGAGGGGGAGATTTCGCAAATGACCGTATTATCCCGGATTGTATAAGGGCAATGGAGGCAGGAAAGAAGATAGGGGTCAGAAATCCACATTCCACACGGCCGTACCAGCATGTGCTTGACCCCCTGGCAGTTTATCTGATGATAGCGGAAAGACAGTATAAAGATAGTTCCTATCAGGGCTGCTACAACGTAGGACCGGATGACTGCGACTGTGTGACGACAGGAGCTTTGGTTGATCTATTCTGTAAGTATTGGGGAGGAAATGCTTCTTGGGAGAACCAGGCAGAGGAAGCTGCGCCGCACGAAGCAGATTTCTTAAAGCTGGATTGCAGCAAAATCAAAACTGTATTTGGTTGGGCACCGCGCTGGCATATAGCCGAGTGTATGAAAATGACTTGTCAGTTTGGCAAAGTATGGCTTGCGGGCGGAGACATTCCTACAGAGATGGACAGGGAAATCAATGCATTCATGCAAAGATAGACAGAAAGGGAATATGGAGGGCATATCAGATGGCAGGTTGGAAAACAGAGGATGAGGCAAGGGAGCAGATCAAGGCGTTGGTTGCCAATTTTTACCATGATTTTAAGGAGCCGATTGAGTCGAACAGGAACTTTAAACCGGGAGATAGGGTCGGGTATGCATCACGCGTATATGATGAAAAAGAGATGCAAAGTCTGACAGATGCTATGCTTGACTTCTGGCTGACCACAGGGCGGTTCTCTGATGAGTTCGAAAAGCGGTTCGCGGAGTGGATTGGCGTGAAGCATGCACATCTTGTGAACTCAGGATCCTCCGCCAACCTGATTGCCTTCATGGCCCTGACGGCTCCGGAGCTTGGTGGACGCCAGATTCGGCCTGGTGATGAAGTCATCACGGTGGCCTGCGGGTTCCCCACCACCGTCACCCCCATACTCAACTATGGGGCAGTGCCCGTATTTGTGGATGTCACCGTACCCCAGTACAACATAGACGTGACGAAGCTGGAAGGTGCCCTGAGCGGGAAGACCAAGGCCGTCATGATCGCCCACACCCTTGGGAACCCCTTTGACTTGAAAGCAGTCAGGGCGTTCTGCGACAGGCACAGCCTTTGGCTGGTGGAAGACAACTGCGATGCGCTGGGGACGAAATATACCATTGACGGGGAAGAGAGGTTCACAGGAACCTGGGGGGATATCGGCACGTCCAGCTTCTATCCCCCGCACCATATGACCATGGGGGAAGGCGGCTGTGTGTATACGGACAATCCCCTCCTACACCGGCTCATCCTCTCGTTCCGTGACTGGGGGCGTGACTGCGTATGCCCTTCCGGCAGGGACAACTTCTGCGGCCATCGTTTTGACGGGCAGCATGGGGAGCTTCCCGCCGGATATGACCACAAATATGTCTACAGCCATTTCGGCTACAACCTGAAAGTGACAGACATGCAGGCTGCCGTTGGCTGCGAGCAGCTGAAGAAGTTCCCGGGCTTTATCGAGAGAAGGCGGCATAACTGGGACAGGCTGCGCAAGGCCCTGGAGTGCGCCAGTGACAAGCTGATTCTCCCGGAACCTGCAGAGAACAGCGAGCCGTCATGGTTCGGCTTCCTGATTTCAATCCGCCCGGAGAGCGGATTGGAAAGAAACCGGATTACCCAATATTTAGAGAGCCATAATATCCAGACCAGGCTGCTTTTCTCCGGAAACCTCGTCAAGCATCCCTGTTTCGACCAGATCAGGGGAACATCAGCTTACCGGGTGGCCGGTAGGCTGGATGTCACGGATTTCATAATGAACAATGCTTTCTGGATTGGCGTGTATCCTGGGATGACGGACGCGATGATCGATTACATGGCGCAGGTGCTTGCGGAAGCGGTGAACCGATAGGGAGTGTGTGGTATATATTGGCGCGATTGGAAGAAAGTGAGGAAAGTGCATTGAGGAACGAATATTGCGGGGGCATTGGGCTAAGAGAGACATGCGTCCTTATGTATGATGCCATCCAGAGAGGGATGGAGACAGAATGAAAAAAAGTACGGTTTCGGAATTGGAACAAGCGGCTCTGGAAATCAGAAAAAACCTCTTGCATCTCTGTTTGGTGGAAGCAATCCATATAGGTGGGGATTTATCGGTGGCAGATATCATGACGGTTCTTTGGCAATATCAGATGAAGTATGACCCAGAGAACCCAAATGATGAAGACAGAGACCGCTTTGTGCTATCCAAAGGACATGCCTCCGCTGTGACGAGCTTTAACCAAGCGGCAATAGGCTGTTTTTCCCCGGAGGATGTCATAAAGGAATATGCTGCAGACAAGGGAAGGTTTTCTATGCATTCCTGTAGTTTGGTAAATCCTTTTGTGGAGGTATCTACAGGCAGCTTAGGACATGGATTTCCCATAGCCTGCGGAATGGCTGCCGCGTTAAAGCTGAAAGGAAATACCGCCAGCAGGGTATATGTCGTAATGGGAGATGGGGAACAGGCGGAAGGTTCTGTCTGGGAAGCTGCTATGAATGCTGTCCATCAGGAATTGGGAAATCTTGTGGCCATCATTGATTTTAATGGCCTGGAAGCGGATGGCAGGATCGATGAGATAACAGCATTGGGCAACATAGCCGAAAAATATGGAAGCTTTGGATGGAATGTCTGTGAATTTGACGGAAACGATATAGCGGAGATAAAAAGACAGTTTGACAGTCTTCCTGCAGTGGCCAGCAAAGTCCCTACAGTATTTGTCTGCCATACAGTAAAAGGCATGGGGGTACCGTTTATGGAAAATCAGGCTGGATGGCATGCGGGTAAAATAACAAAAGAGCAGTTTGAAACAGCAATCAATGCATTGGAACACACCGTAGGAAATGGGGATTAGTATGATATGTCAGGCATGAATGAAAAAAACTTCCTTCGTGACATTTTAGGCGGTTATATGATTGAACTGGGAAAGAAAGACGGTAAAGTAGTCGTAGTGAATGCGGATCTTATGGGGACATGCAGAAACCGGACATTTGTCCAGGAGTTTCCGGAAAGATCGTTCAATGTAGGCATTGCCGAACAGAACATGGTCAGTTTCGCAGCCGGACTGGCACAGGAAGGGTATAAGGCATATGCGTTTTCTATGGCGCCTTTTATCAGCATGAGGGCTTGTGAACAATGCCGGACAGACGTGGCATATGGCAACCGGAATGTGAGGCTGATAGCGACATATTCCGGAGTTTCTGGCGGCATTTCCGGTGCTACGCATTGGGGTATGGAAGACTGTGCCATCATGGGCAGCATGCCCAATATGGTCGTTATGGAGCCCAGCGATCCGATTCAGGCAAGGCAGATGCTGGATGAATCATTAAAGCATGATGGCCCGATATATATCCGCAGCAGTGTTGAACCGGTACCTTCGATTTATGGGGAAGATTATAGGTTTGAAATCGGAAAGGCATCGATAGCGAGGGATGGTGGAGATGGAGCGTTCATCTGTTCGGGCATTACGGTAAAACATGCTTTAGGAGCAGTGGAGAGAATCTATCATGAGACAGGCAAGAATATCCGGGTCGTCGACATGCATACCATAAAACCCCTTGACAGGAAGGCTGTAAAGGAAGCGGCTGGGACGGGCTGCGTGGTAGTAGCGCAAGACCATAATAAAATGGGAGGATTGGGATATGCGGTGGCAGAAGTCATCGCGGAAGAGCGAATGGCGGTCAAATTTGCCAATGTCGGTATTGATGACAGATTTGTTCCCATGGCACACGCGCCCTTTTTATATCATGAATTCGGCTATGATGAAGAGGGGCTGTATAACAGGATGATGAGCCTTTTGGGAATGTGACGGGAAGCTGTCTGCCAATATGGCGAACCGCGAGCAGAAAAGGAGTGATACATTGAAGAAAATCGTCATAACCGGAGCGACCAGCATGCTTGGAACCGCCCTGACGGAAGTAGCGGTCAGGGAAGGCACGGAAGTATATGCGGTCATCAGGCCAAATACAAAAAGGAGCGACAGGCTCATCCCGTCGCCTCTCGTGCATCCTGTCGATGGCTCGCTGGAGACTTTATCTGAAATCCAAGGATTGCCTAAAGACTGTGATGCCTTCTACCACTTCGCCTGGGCAGGGACAGGCAGGGAGGAAAGGGATGAGCCGACAATCCATGAGAGGAATATCAGATACACGCTGGAAGCCGTGGAGCTTGCAGAGAAGGCAGGATGCCGCCGTTTTATCGGGGCAGGCTCCCAGGCCGAATATGGCCCTGTGGATGGCGTAATCAACGAGAAGACGGGACATCATCCGGTGACATCCTATGGGGTAGCGAAATATGCGGCAGGAATCCTGAGCAGGAAATTATGTGAAGGCAAGGGCATGGATCATGTCTGGGGCAGGGTCTTCAGCGTGTACGGCCCACATGATAATGAAGGGACGATGTTGGACTATGCCATCGCATGCTTTGGAAATGAGGAGACAGCGCAGTTCTCGTCCGCGGCTCAACCATGGAATTATCTCTATGAGAGCGATGCAGGGGAGATGTTCTATGCGTTGGGCAAGGACAGCGTGCCGTCCGGGACATGGCTTATCGCCAATCCGGAATCCAGGCCTTTAAGGGAGTATATCGATATCCTGATGAAGGCTTACGGCCCTGAGGCGAAAGCGGAGTTTGCCGCGCCGGTTTTGGCACGGGCCCCGGGATTGGACGTGGATGCGGAGAAGACGATGAGGGCGATTGGCTACAGGCCGAGGATAAGCTTTCAGGAAGGCATCCGCAGGATGATCCGGGCAAAGACTGCCCCAAATCCGGGGGGGGGTACTGCTTGAACTGACCGGCTTTGTGCGCGGTACCTCCTGTGAGAGGAGGGCGGCATGAAGGACGACATTATTTTTCAGGATATCAAGGAGATCTATCATCGGAATATCGACTGGAACCAGTTCCGGGACAAGACCGTGCTGGTGACAGGGCCGAACGGGATGCTGGCATCCTATGTGATGTACATGCTGATTTATCTCAATGAGGAAGAGGGCTTCAACATCCGTATCATCGCCATGGCCAGGTCGGCTGAGAGGTTCGCCGCCAGGTTCGGAGAGCGCAGCAATGCCCGTTACATCACTTTCGTGACAGATTCCATCCTTGAACCGGTTCCTATTGAAGGGGAAGTCGATTATATCATCCATGCGGCGAGCCTTGCCAGCCCCCAATACTATGATGCATGCCCCGTGGACGTGCTGGGCCCTAATGTCATTGGGACTTACTATCTGCTTCAGCTGGCGGTCGAGAAGAGGGCAAAGGGCTTCCTGATGTTCAGTACAGGGGATGTCTACGGCGCCCTTCGAGGGGTAGAGTATGTCACGGAGAAGGACATGGGCATCGTGGATCCGCTGGACATCCATAGCTGTTACAGCGAAAGCAAGAGGATGGCAGAAACGATGTGCTATTCCTTTATGCACCAGTACGGAGTGCCTGTAAGGATGCTGAGGATCTGGCACACCTATGCGCCCACCATGGACATCGATAAGGATCCAAGAGTGTTCGCTTCATTCATGAAGAACATTGTGGATGGCCAGGATATTGAAATCAAAAGTGATGGGACGGGAAAGAGAACCTTCTGCTATGTGGCCGATGCCATCGCAGGGCTGTTCACGGTGCTGACAAAAGGCCGGGACGGTGAAGCATATAATGTGTGCAATACGGATCAATTCGTCTCTGTCCGGCAATTGGCGGAGATGCTGGCAGCCCTGCGGCAGGACGTGGATATTCAGGTGACATGGAAGCGGCGCCCTGCGGACGAGCATTATACGGAAAACACAGCAATCGGAGCGATAGCGCCCAGCAATGAGAAGTTGAAAGGGCTTGGATGGGAGCCGAAGTATTCCATTCTGGATGGGTTCCGGCGGGTCCTCCTATATCAACAATGTTTGACTCTGACAAAAGTCTTTTCCTGATTCCGGCATATATTATGTTTTTTCGACATGTATTCGATGAAAATACCCGCAGTTCCTGTTCTGCCGGACAGGGGCTGCGGGCCGTAAGGGTATCCGCCATTCACGGCAGTTGGTCAATCAGGCGGTTCAGTTGGATGAAGAACTCATTAGCTCCCACCAGCTTCAATTTATCATAATAGTAGACCATGTCGTAAGGGGAGATGAGGAGCGTCCGCCATTCCGTAGTGATGAGGCCGTCTTCGCCCGCTTTGTTTTCGGGATGGTATTCCACGAAGCTGTTCTCGGGGATGTCCAGCCGGATGGGGCTGGCTCCGTCAGGGCAGAGGGTCTCCCAGTCTGTGGTGACGATATAATCCCCGTCCGAGGTGACCTCGATTTGAGGATGATGGGGGTAGAGCGAGGTGTATCTGCCGTCCCTTGCCAGGTCGCCTCCGGCGTATTCTTCCCATATCTGTTTCTCCGGGGGTAAATCGCTGACGGGGATGACATAGCTGCGGCCCACCTTCAGGGAGAAGTAGGAGTCTATCAGATAGATGTCGTCCTCTATCAGCACAGAAGTGCCGGTCAGCGATTCGTCCCCATACCATACTTTGTCCACAGTAAGCTCATATACCACAGAGGAGGACCGATTGTGGTAGACCTCCTTGGGGCCGAATTTGTCATTGTATGTGTCGTAGGTGTAGCGCTTGAGGTACATGTCCGTAATCCGCCCCTCCAGGATGGCGCTGCTCTCCGACAGCAGTTCTTCGCTGAAGGGCAGAACATCCGCGGTGGACTGGCTGGAGGCGGCATATTCCAACAGGATGTCAGGCATGACCTGTCCCTGGGGGAGGGGGAGGGAGCTGTAGCTGACGGGGAGCATTCCGCTGTCCTCTTTGGATGCGGTTTCCTGGCCTGAGGCCGGGCGGGAGGCATTCGGGGCATCGCTGTCGTCAATTACATGTTCCCCGGGGGCGGCCAGGCTTCCTCCATCATCCATCGTGCTGCCCGAGCCTGCCAAACCGTCGGAACCATGGGCATTAGAAGCGCCGCTGCCTGATGCGACGTAATAGACATCGGAATCGGACAAGGGCACCCCGGCACTGTCCGGATGCATGCCGCCGTTGCCATATATCGTGAGCAACAGAGCCATGAGGCAGAGAGCCCCTCCCCCTGCCGCCGTCCGCAGGGCGATATTGCGCCTGCGTTCCTTCGCTTTCCGATAAGCGTCCCTGCGCTCCAGCACAGCGTCCGCGACTTCCCTATAATTCTTCATATACAAAGCCCTCCTTTTCAAGCTCTGATTTCAGCGACTGCTTCGCTCGGTAGACGAGATTCTCAATCTGACGTCTGCTCTTACGCATGACTGCCGCGGCCTCCCCGTTGTCGAAACCTTCCAGATACACCAGGTACAGGACCTGCCGGTACTCGGCCTTCAGCCTGCCCAGGGCCTGGTGCAGGAGGATTCGGCGCTCTGTGCGCAGATACGACTTCTCCAGGCTTTCCTCCTCCCCGGCCAGCCGCTCCAGCTCCTCCGCAGGCCTGGGGGAGAGCCTGGCGCTGTGCCGCAGATGGTCCATGGCCACATTGCGGCCGATGGCGTAGAGCCATGTCTTGAAAGCGCTCCTGCCCATGAACCTTGGCTTCCTGGTGGCCAGTTTCACAAAGGTCTCCTCCATCAGCTCCTCCGCGGTGGAGATGTCCTGTGTAAAGCCGTTCAGGTACAGGATTAGTCCGTCCTTGTAATCTCTGATGATCTCGACGATACCTTCATCATCACCATCAAGGAAACGGCGGTAGCTACTTGCACCGTTGTCCATTGATTTCTCCCCCTTTCTGTCTGTTAGACGGGTGTGCGCGGGAATTCTCTCAGTATAAACGGGAAAATTATAAAAAGGTTCGTTCCTATTGTTCAGGACTCTGAATTAATG
>CAMQOJ010000140.1 GCA_947003375.1 uncultured Lachnospiraceae bacterium | reverse complement strand
GAGATCCTCATCTGTCTCGTGGGCTCGGAGATGTGTATAAGAGACAGGCCGCCCATGGGATACCACCCGCCTGAAAATCCGCAGCAGGTCGTACACGAAAGTGATGAAGATGCCCATGAACAGGGAGTGCAGGAGAAATACATTCTCATCTACCATAGGCCTACCTGAACAGACGGGTCAGCAGAGACTCACCCTTCCTGCTCCCGGCACCCGCATCGGAGTATGTCAGGCTGTCGATCCGCCCGTCTATGTCCACCTCGCCCTTTTCCAGGGTCAGGCGGCTGACATGCAGTTCATCTCCTTTGATCATCAGCATCCCCTGCTCCGTCTCCAGCAAGATTTCATGAATATCGAAAGAAAGCACATCGTTCACGCCGCCTATGGCGCAGTTCCTGCGGTTGTTCATGGCCACCCTGTGCGTGCGCGCGCTTCCGCTTAAATCCTCCATAAGGCCCTCCCCCTGACGAAAACCCGTGTCCTGTTTTCTATCATCTGAATAAAATATATGAGGAAGACGGGCAAGTTAGAACAGCACTCGGCCTTTTTCCGGTCACAGATAGCGGAAGAGCTCCACGGCGTTTTCCTTTTTCACAGTCTCCTGGACATCCAGCACCTCCACCTTCACCTCCCTGTTGCCGAAGGAGATGGTAATCACATCCCCTTGCTTCACCTCGGCGGAGGCTTTTGCCACCCTGTCGTTTATCATCACACGCCCGCCGTCGCAGGCTTCGTTGGCCACAGTGCGCCGTTTGATCAGTCTGGACACCTTCAGATATTTATCCAATCTCATAAATCCACGCCTTTCTCATGCCAGGGACGAAAAAAGCCCGGAGCACATTCTCCACCGGGCTTTGAACTCATCACATATTGGCTGCTGCCATCACTCATTCACAACATCCTTTAAAGCCTTACCAGCCTTGAACTTAGGAGCCTTAGAGGCCGCAATAGGCATGGGCTCGCCATTCTGGGGGTTTCTGCCCTCTCTGGCCGCTCTCTCCACTACCTCGAAAGTCCCGAAGCCTACCAGCTGAACCTTCTCCCCTTTCTTCAGTTCGTCAGCAACCACATCTGTGAAAGCCTTCAGAGCCTTTTCAGCGTCTTTCTTGGAAATCCCAGCCTGCTCGGCGATTGCTGCGGTCAATTCAGTTTTGTTCATATTGAGCTCCTCCTATAATGAGTTTTCTTTGTTGGTGTACATTTCTAAGTTATCCCTCTGAAACGCCTATACATATATATATCTGGTTTTCTTAGGTTTGTCAAGGCATTTTACGCAAATATTCTTAAAGTTAAGGGGTGCCCCGCTCCTGGCCTCAATCAGAGGAGGATGATGAGCCGCTCTCCGTCTCCCCGGAGGACTCTGTTTCCCCGGAAGACTCTTCCGTCTCCTGGGAGGATTTGCTGCTCTCCTGGGAGCTTTCGGATTCCGTGGCATATTTCACCAAGTCTGCGAAGGAGAAGGAGATATCCTTTTCCTCACCGTCGACCTGAATCGTATAGCTCCTGGTCTCGTGGCCTGCCATGCGCAGGATGATGGTATGGGAGCCCTCCACCTTCCGAAAGCTGCAGGGGGCAATCCCCACGTAGCTGCCGTCCAGGTACACCTCCGCGTTCTCCGGCGCCTCCACATACACCTTGTAATAGTCCGTGGTGGTGTCGGTGGGGGCTGTGGAGCTTTCGCTGTCAGAGGGCTCCTCCTGGGACTCCCCTGCCTCCACCTGCTCCAATGTCAGGTCAAAGGCCAGGGATTCCTGGGCCACCCGGATGTACTGGGTGATAGAGTGATAGCCCTCCGCCCTGGCAATCAGCTGGTGCAGACCATACTCCAGCGTCTGGGGCACGGAGGCGTCCACCAGCCCGCCGTCCACATACAGCTCCGCCTCTGAAGGACTTACGGAGAACAGCACCGTGCCCGTCTGGGGCTCGGGAATCTCCAGGTCGCTGATGTCCAGCACCGTCTCCTGGTTGCGGTCTATCCGCACGCTCTTTATGCCGCCTCCGCCCTTGTGGGAGATGTTCACCTGATACTCTCCCTCCGGCACCAGTAACAGCATGTCCTCCGTAATACGCTGTATGACTGATTGGCCGACTTCTATCCAGCCGCCCGTGAACTTCTCATCGCCCTCCAGCCTCAGATACCCATGCCCCTTTTCCACTTGCACGGTCACAATCTGGTTTCCGATGCCCTGAAAGCTGAGCACGTCCGCAGGGTTCAAATCCATCAGCTCTATCTTCATGCCTTCCGAAAGATACTGGGTGTTGGCTGTGAGCTTGTAGGTCTCCTGGCCGATGGCCACCTCCCCCCGCGCCGGGTTTATCTCATAGCGCTCCGTGTCCGCGTATGTCCAGCTGTTGACGGACTGCTGCATGGTAGTGAGGTGCTTCTTGGATTTCAGGAAAGTCACGTCCACCACGTCCCCCTTCTCCATCTGGCCGATGGACACCGCATCCCCATACTTGTCATAAAGCCTGGTGGTGCCGTCCATGGAAAGCGTATAGTTCCTGCCAAGCTCCAGATTCAGCAGGGTCACGGTGCCCTCCTTGCCGTCTATGTCCACCAGCACCGCCGTGTCCGCCGAGTCGTAGCTCTCCGGGCCAGGGACCACAAAGCCAGTGTCCGCCCGCCCCTGTGACGCCCCTTCCGGTTCCTCTTCCTCCAAAAATGGGTTTATAGGCAATGCGCAGGCGGAAAGTGACAGCACTGTCACAATGACTGCTGCCAGCCCTTTCCCCCTGCGGCCTGTTTTCATCCTGTTTCTCCTGTATCGCATCTTTCCTCTGTCTTCCTTTTCGTAAAGCTATTCTCCCGACCTCACGGCACTTCCCGGCCTACCTTGATGCGGGCAAAGCGCAAATGCCATGCCTGGAAGAATGCCCTTGCGTATACCTTACAGCCTTGAAAAATCTTTGTGCACTTCCACGTTGCGGAATATCTCATCCAGGAAGCGCTGCTTCTCCTTCTCCTGCGCTATGACGCGCTCCAGCTTCTCCTGGTTCTTGCCGGGGATCCAGGCCTTTCCGGAATTGTAGTAGAAGTTCACGATTTTCCAGAACTTCTCCGGGTAGGCCAGCCTGTAGTACAGGTCGATCCAGCTCCTGGCCGATATAGGGCGCTCCCTCTCATAGGCAGAGAGCAGCTCCTCTCCCAGAGCCAGCGACCAGTTGCTTTTTTCCAGGAGCTTGCGCAGCAGCAGATAGAGGTCGCGGATAGGGTCATCGCACATACATTTCTCAAAATTCACCACGAACCAGCCATTCGTCCCCTGAAGGATGTTGTGGTACTGGTAATCCCCATGGCAGAACACAATTCTGTCCGCTTTCCGGGCAGCCCCCTGTCCGGCCTCCGCCTGGAATGACTGACTGTATTCCCGCCACTGCTCCGTCACGGCCAATGCCTGTTCCAGGAAGGAATCGAAGGATTTGCGCAGACTTGTCTCGAACCAGCTCTTCTGGCCCTTCTGCTGCAGGTACTTGCGCACGCGCTTCAGCTCCTTATTGTGTTTATCATACTCCTTTTCCGGAGAAAAAGCCACTGGAAGATTCGGGGTGTCCGCAGGCAGCTCCATGCTCCCATGGAGCCTGGCCAGAAGCCGGACAGCCTCCACGCATTCCCCCCTGTCATGGACGCTGCACTCCCTGCCCTCCTGCCATGTCTTCAGCACATATCCCGTACCATCCGTGTCCTTTACCAGAAGCGACCCCTCTCTGTCAGGTATGATACTTTCCACGAGCACCGCTCCCGCATCCGCTATCTGCCGCAGCAACCTGTCCTGAAGCACGATTCTGTCAGGGCTTCCAGAATATTCCCTGAAAATCAGACATCCCCGATTGGTGTCGCACACAATCGCGCCCCGGCCCTTTCTGGTACGAAGCACCTCAATCTCATACTGTTCCAGCAACTCAGCCGCCCTGTCGTTCACTGCCGTCCCCTCCTGATTGGTTTCTTCCGCACTGTGTTCAGTTTGGTTCATAACCTATCATATGAGAGGATCTCTGAAAGCAGAACTTTACTTTCCCGATTCCCCGCGATATTCTTCCGCCGCGGCGAGCAGCCATTCCTTTGTGTTGCGCTCAGGCTCCTCCAGCACCAGCTCAAGAAGGCGCTGCAGGGCCTCTCCCAAGTCTTTTCCCGGCTTCCAGCCCACAGCCAGCAGGTCGCTTCCCCCTACCGCAAGGGTCTTTAGGGACACGCACTGTTTCTTTTCCAGAATCTCTTTGTAAAGGCTCTGCCACTGTGCCAGACGGGAGAGCTTTTCCCCGCGCATATATTCGCTCTGGGCGTAGATGTCCGCCTTTTTGACGGCAAAGATCGCGGGGAAAGCCTCCTCGCCTATCCTGTGCAAAGCCCTGCGGGCCAGACGGATATCTATGTCCTGGCCGTTGCCGTAGTCATGGTACTGCACCAGCCTGTGTACCATGCGGATGGTGTCATTGTCGAACTTCAGCCGCCGCAGGATGTCACCGGCCATTTTCGCTCCCACTGCGGCATGGCCATGGAAATGACTCCTGCCCGCCTCGTCCACGGTAAGGACGGCGGGCTTGCCTATGTCGTGGAGCAGCATGGTGAGCCGCAACACCTTGTCCGGCTCCACATGCTCCAGGGACTTCAGGATATGCTCCCCCACGCTGTAGCAGTGGTGAGGATGGTTCTGAGGGGTCTCGCAGGCCTTGTCGAATTCCGGCAGGAACACTTTTGTGACACCCATATCATAAGCAGTCCGCAGGTATTCCGGCCGGGGCGAGACAAGGAGCTTCACCAGCTCCGCCTGAATCCGCTCAGCGCTGATTCGGCTCAGCGTGGGCGCAAGCTCTCTTATGGCCGCGGCCGTGCCCTCCTCTATGCAAAAGCCCAGCTGGGCGGAAAAGCGGATGGCCCGCAGGATACGCAGGGCATCCTCTTCAAAGCGCTCCCGGGGATTCCCCACGCAGCGCACCACCCCTGCCTCTAAGTCCGCCATGCCGCCGAAGAGGTCTACCAGCCCCTCCGTATCATTGTATGCCATAGCGTTAATCGTCAAATCCCGACGGCGCAGGTCTTCCCGTAAGTCCGAGGTGAATGTCACCTGGCTGGGGTGTCTGCCATCCTCATAGGTTCCGTCAATCCGATAAGTGGTCACCTCGAAGCCCTCGCCCTGCTGCATGACTGTCACTGTGCCGTGCTGCAGGCCGGTGTCAATCGTCCTGGGAAAGAGGGCCTTCACCTGTCCGGGGCCGGCAGAGGTGGTAATGTCCCAGTCCTGGGGCTCCCTGCCCAGGATGGAGTCCCGCACGCAGCCGCCTACCACATAGGCCTCGAAGCCCGCGCGCTGAATGGTCTCTATGATATATTTCCCCTTTGGGGGCACTGTTATCCTGATATTTCGTTCCACAGCGGAACCTCCCCTCCCCCTGTCCCGCCGACGGTTCCTGCTTTCGACAGGCTCCGCGCGGCAGGCCGCGTGAGCCGGCCTAAGGCATGCATTGTCCGAAAAAGGCGGTGAGCAATCCCACCGCCTTCCAATCCTCACGCTTTACTCTGTATCGTCCTCCGCTCCGCCGTCCTCTGCGCTGTCAGAGGCTTCCGAGCCTTCCGGATTTTCAGTCTCTTCCGATGTGCCTGCGTCCTCAGAGGATTCCCCGGCACCGTCGGAGGCCTCGGAGCCTTCCTGGCTTCCTGCCCCTTCCTCAGAGCCTGCGTCCTCTGAGGAGCCCTCCCCTTCGGCCGCCGCGGAGGATTCCTGGGCAGCGGCTTCCGCCTCCGCCTGCACCTTCAGGTAGCGCAGGTTCCCCTTGGGATCCTCCACCTTGCCGTCGGCCGTCAGCTCCTCCACATACTCGTTCATCCGCTGGCCGATCAATGTCTGGCGGATGCTCAGGATCCACTCCGCCTCATTGGTCCCGCTGTAGTACACCACAAAGGTGTTCTCCTCCCCTTCCGGAGAAATGACAGCCGTGTCACCTACGGCCCTGGCCTCGTCACGGATCCAGGCGTTGATGTCGGCCGGCACGGAGGAGGATGTCACAGCCTCCAGCAGGCCGCCCTCCGTCACCGTCACGGCGGGGTCGTTGTACTTGTCGCACAGCTCCGCGAAGCTCTCCTCTGTGGCAGCCCCCGCGCTCCACTCGTCCAGGATGGCCTGTCCGTTCTCCGCGTCCGTCACCACCACCCGGATATCCGAGGAGAGCACCTCGTCCAGATAACGGCCTGCGAATTCCACCACATAATAGCGGTGCCCGGTGGAGTCCTCGATCACCGTGGAGTCCCCGGCCTTCCTCTCCTCGTCGAACAGCCAGTCCTGGAGCAGATAGGTGGCGGCGCTCTTCTTCACGTTCTCCTGCAGCTCGCCGTCTGCCTTCACGGTGTCCACTGCCCCGTCGGCCTTCTCCTTGGCCTCCGCCATGGCCGCCTCTATCTCCGCCTCAGAGGGCTGGTAGGCCTGCTCCTCCCAGCCCTCGGCGCCGTCCTCTGCCCCGGCCTCCTCTTCGCCCTCGGTCTCCTCCACGGGATCCGCCAGCTCTGTGGGCTCAGTGGGCAGCTCCGCGTCCACGGTCATCAGATAATAGTCCACGGAATCATAACTGGCCTTATTCTCGTCATAGTAGGCCTGGATATCCTCCATGGAAGGGGTCTGTCGCTCGGACAGCTCGTCATAATACCCCGCCAGGTACAGAGTCTCCTCCACATAGGGCTTCAGCCTGGACTCCGTGGCATAGGGGCCGTACAGCTCCTTCAGGTAGCTCTTCGCCGTGGCGTTGTTCTCGGAAGCCGCCTTCTCCAGGGACTCCCTGTACATGGCGTAATCTTCGGCGGTATCGTAGGCGAATCCCTCCGCCTTTGCCGCCGCCAGCAGGCTCTTGTTCCTGATCATGTTCTCCACGGCCATCTGCTGGAAATAGTCTCCCCAGGTCAGGGTATCGGAATACATCTGGGAGGTGAAGTCGCTGGTGGGGTCTATGCCCATCATGTACAGGTAATAGGCGTACTGGCTCAGGTAATTGCTCACCGCCACATTGTAATTGTAGTCGAACTCCACCTTGGATACGTCCTCTCCGTTCACCTTCACGTAGCTGCCGTGCACCGTGAGGTAGTTGCGGATGGGGAAGGACGCCACCAGGCACACAAGCGCCGCCACGATCACGATGCCCAGGATATTGTCCCTGCGCCTGCTCTTCTCCGCCCTTTCCTTCTCCTCCTTTCTCCGCTGCATCTTCAAATCATATTTCGTCATCACCTTTTCCGGTGTCTGATCTGCATTCTGTGTCTCTTTCTTGGACATGCCGAATGTCTCCTTTCTTATTTCCGGCCTCGTTCCGGTTCTGTATGGCAGCCTGGCCACTGCCGCGCCGATTTATCATTCCATAATCCGTGCGCTTCGATGCGCATTGACCCAGAAGTTGGTCCAATGCGCTTCTGGGTCAATATTCTACCGTATTCTTGGCAAAAAGGGAAGCTATTTCACATATTTTTCAAGCTTTTCCACGATATTTTTCATGCAGCCGGCCTCAAAGGGGCTGTCCAGGCCCACTTCCTTTACCATATTCGTGAAGAAATCGCTGGCGGAGAGCCTGCAAAGCTTCAGATAGCTGGCCCAGGCCCCCTCAAAATCCGCATCCATCTTCACCTTGTACTGCAGCGCGCAGCTCTGGGCCAGGCTGTAGTCGATGTAGTACAGAGGGGATGTGTAGATATGCTGCTGCCTCTGCCAGAAGCCGCCCTTCCCGAAGAAGGGATCGTCGCCGTAGTCCTGGTGGGGCCTGTACTGCCGCTCCAGCGCAAGCCAGGCTTCGTGGCGCTGGGCCGGGGTCATGTCCGGGTTCCCGTAGGCGATGTGCTGGAACTCGTCCACCATGCAGCCGTAGGGGATGAAGGCCGCCGCGTCCTCCAAGTGCATCTCGATATAGTCCCGGGCCCGCTCCCCGAAGAACAGGGGCATCCATTCCTGGGCGAAGAACTCCATGGACATGGAGTGGATCTCCGCGGTCTCCATGGTGATGTCGGAGTGCTCCCTGATCGGATCCTTGCCGGAGAGCCACCCCTGGAACGCGTGGCCGCACTCGTGGGTGATCACGTCCACGTCCCCGCTGGTGCCGTTGAAATTGGCGAACACGAAGGGAGCCTGGTACACGGGCATATAGGTCATGTAGCCCCCGGCCCGCTTGGTCTTGCGCCCAAGTACGTCGAACAGTTCATTTTCCATCATGAAATCGTAGAATTCCCTTGTCTCCGGGGAGAGCTCGCCGTACATCTTCCGCCCGGCCTCCAGGATCTCCTGGGGCGTGCCCAGGGGCGCGGGATTGCCTTCCTTAAAGTAGACGGCCGTGTCGATGCAGCTGAGCTTCTCCAGGCCCAGGCGCTGCCTCCTGCGGTCGTGGAGCTTCTCGGCGAAGGGCACGAAATCCTCCTTCACCTGCTTCCGGAAGTTCGCCACTTCCTCACGCCCGTAGCAGTTGCGGCACATGCGGTAGTACCCCAGCTCCAGGTAATTGTCGTACCCCAGCGCCCTGGCCTGGGCGGTGCGGTTCTTCACCAGCTTGTCGTAGATCTCGTCCAGGGTCTGGGCGTTGGCGGCGAAGAATTCGCTCTGGGCCTTCCAGGCGGCGGCGCGCACGCTCCTGTCCTGGTGCACGGTGTAGGGGCGCAGCAGGGACAAGTTCAATACCTGCCCGTCAAAGGGAATCTTGGCGCCCGCAATCAGCTTGCTGTACTCGGTGGTGAGATTGTTCTCCTCCTGCATCAGGGGAATCAGCCGCTCGTCCATGGCCTTCTGGGCAATCTCCATGTTCTTAAAAGCCACGGGGCCAATCTTCTCCACCAGCTTGTCCCGGTAGGGGGAGGCGTAGAGCTTCTTCTCGTACTCCAGGGCCAGATTGTGGTAGATGGGGGATTTCTCATTGTAATAATCATGCTCCGCGCTGTAGAATTCGTCCGTGGTGTCCGCGTCATAGCGTATGTGGGCGATGGTCATCTGGGTGCCCACTCTGTCCGTCAGGGCATAATATTTCTGATGCACCGCGAACTGCTCCTCGCCGTCCTTCGCGCTGTCGAAGGCCTCCATCAGGGCCCTCATCTCCTGCTCCACCTGCTCGAAGTCCACGCGCTCATATGGCATATCCTTGAATTTCATTCCGTTTCCTCTCTCTTTCCTGTTATTCTCCGCTTCTCCTTACGGATCCCCGAAGCCGCTTTTCATCATCTTTCCCATTATATCAGATTCCACGGCTTTTTCAAGCTATTTGAGGAACTGTGGGCCTTTCCGTCTAAGATGTCTCCCGATATTGTAAAATTTGTCTTTATTTTTTATAAAAAATTATATAAGCTGCATC
>CAMQOJ010000139.1 GCA_947003375.1 uncultured Lachnospiraceae bacterium | reverse complement strand
AGATCCTCATCTGTCTCGTGGGCTCGGAGATGTGTATAAGAGACAGCTTCATGAGATAATCCGCCCGCTTTATGATGCCCGGCATGCAGATCAGCGAAATCGCCATGATCAGGCCGATGTTGGCGGTGACGCTGCCCACGGCATTGCCGATGGCCATGTCCACGCTGCCCTTTGCCGCGGCCATGACGGACACCAGCATCTCCGGCAGGGTGGTGGCCAGGCTGACGATTGTGGCCCCCACGATCAGCTTGGGGATGCCGCTGACCTCCGCGATCCAGGAGGCGGCGTCCACGAAGAAGTCCCCGCCCTTCACGATGAATACGATTCCTACGAGAAACAAAAAGATGACCGTTGCCAATTCCATTTTTCCATCCTCTTTCTTTCGTGCTTTCAGGGAGCCTGTGTCTCCTCCACAGAGAAAAGACTCATGCATAGCGGAGAAAATCCCGGCAGAGCCAAAGCGTCCTGCCCGTTCCACAGCTATGTATGAGTCTCGTTATTTAAGACAAGCCAGACCTAAAAGGCCGCGTTTGTTGACTTGCCACGCAAATCGCGCTGACTACTCCCTCATAAAGGCATTTCTATCATTCCTGTCAGTGTAGCACAGGACGGGAGGGGTGTCAATAGCCATTTTGCATTTTCGAGCCGTTTTCGCCGCCGTATCAGGCCTGTGTATAGTGGCTTGTCCCCCTCTCTCACGCGCATACGGCGGGGAGAGGGGGCTTTTTAGGAAAATATGTTGAAACGTTATTTATAGAGCGAAATCCCGAACTTTATCTTCCGGTATATCTTATAGCCGATGGTCCCGAAGAGGGACACGATGATGTACAGGGTGGACAGGGCTCCTATGGCTCCGCCGAAGATGGTCAAAATCAGATATCCGATATTCATGGTATGATTCTCCTTTTTTCGAATTCCGCATGCAAGAGGTCAGGCGGATTGGCACCGCAAACAGACCCTTGCATGGCAAGAGTTTGCTTCTGAGTCTGCTTTCAGGTTTCCGATACCGGGAAAATCAGGCTTTCTCGCCATCCTGTCGATGGATGTAGCCTATGATGACAGTATTGCTGGTGACTTCATGGAAGCCCGCAGGGGAATCGGCTCTGCGGACAGAGGCTCCATGGACAGAGAAGGAATCTCCGGGCAGGGCTGCGAAGACAAGGCCGCGGCCCGGACGGGAGGGGCTCCTGCGCATGGCCTGGCAGGGGACGAGGACTGTTTCCCCATGGTTCATGGCCTTTGGCGCGTAAGCCTGCTCCGCGGGAGGGATCCTTCGCCGGGCATGCAGAGAGGCCGCGCCGGAAAGAACCCCTTCCTCCTCACAGGAGGGAGCGGACGCCGAAAAGGAATCTGCCCCGACACTGTCAAAGCACATTCCGAAAAGCAGGACGCATAGAATCCACAAGAGATAGACTGGCTTCCTGTAACGGCGCATGAGGCCCTCCCCTGAATCTGTAAGTGTAGACATTGTAACATAAATCCGCGCTGCCGTCCATATCCCCGGGAGATTTTTCCGTGGGCCATGGGGCGGAAAGCATGCTGACGGATGCGGAACAAGCCAGGCGGTCTGGCTCGCGGGGGAAAGCCTTGCCATTCAGGGGCTGAGCGGTTATAATGGAGTTGTCCCGGAAAGGAGGAGCAGATGGTACAGAGAATAGCTGTGGGCGGTGAGGATTTCATCGCACTGCGCAAGGCCGGAAGTTATTATGTGGATAAAACGGATCTGCTCTATGAGCTCGTAGAGAAGAACAATGCCGTCACCCTGTTCACCCGCCCGCGCCGCTTTGGAAAGACCCTCACCATGAAGATGATGGAGAGCTTTTTCGACATCTCCAGGAAAGAAGGGGGCGATGCCTTTGAAGGGCTGCGCATCATGGAGCATCCGTCATTCTGCGCGGAATACATGAACCAGTATCCCACATTGTTCCTTTCCCTCAAGGATGTGGAGGGGCGCAGCTTTGATTTGGCTTTCGGTAAGCTGAAGGCAGTTGTCGCGGACGTGTGCAAGCGATATGAAAGCCTTGGCAAAGAGTCTGCCGTCAATCCCGCAGATGCCGCTGTTTTCCACAGGCTGATGTACGAGACGGCAGATGAAGTGGATATACAGACTTCTCTGAAAACACTTATGCGCATGATGCATACAGTGTACGGGAAGCCTGTGGTCCTTCTGATTGACGAATACGATGTCCCCCTGGCCAAGGCGAATGCGAACGGATTCTATCGGCAGATGCTGGATGTCATACGCGGAATCATGAGCATGTCCCTCAAGACTAACGAGCATCTCAAGTTTGCCGTCGTGACAGGATGCCTGCGGATTCCCAAGGAGAGCATCTTCACTGGCGTAAATAATTTCGCGTCCTATTCCGTCCTGGATGAGGATTTCGCGCAGTATTTCGGATTTACGCAGGGGGAAGTGGAGCGGATGCTGGAAACCTTCGACCTGACGGAGAAAATGGAGCTTATCCGGGAGTGGTACGACGGATATGTCTTCGGTGATACGGAAGCCTACTGTCCGTGGGATGTGGTGAATTACGTGTCCGCGCTGCTGAAGAGGAAGGATGCGAAACCGAAGAATTACTGGGAAAACACCAGCGGCAACGATGCAATCAGGGCGTTCTTCGAAATGCGGGACATTGATGTCTCCGAAAAATTTGAGGCCCTTCTCAACGGCGGGACGATTTCAGAGCTCATTACGAACTCATTGACTTACGAACAGGCATATGCTTCGGAGAGCAATCTGTGGAGCGTCCTCCTGATGACAGGCTATGTGACGACTGTTCATATGGAAGACGATAACGTGGGAGAAGAAAGCCCGCAGCAGGTGGAGCTGCGGATTCCCAACAGGGAGATTGCGGGAATCTTCCGGACCGCTGTGGTGGACCGTTTTAAGCAGACCGTCCCTGTATCGCGGATTCAGGAGCTGATGAACGCTCTGTGGGACGGGAACGCAGAAGCGGCGTCCGGAATCCTGTCGGATTTATTATGGCAGACAATCAGCTACATGGATTACCATGAGGATTATTACCACGCGTTCCTGGCCGGCCTGTTTGTGGGACGGGGCGGCTACAGCGTCCAGTCCAACAGGGAGCGGGGCCTGGGAAGGCCGGACATCGACCTCAGGGATAAGCAGAACCGCCGGGCCATCATCATCGAAGCGAAGAAGGCGGAGAGCGGGAAAAGGATGGAACACTGGTGCGACGAGGCGCTGAAGCAGATTGCGGAGAACCAGTATGCGGAGAACCTGAACGGATATACGCAGGTGTTGTGCTACGGCATCTCATTCTTCCAGAAGACGGCCCTGGTGAAGAAGATGTGAGGAAGGCGCTTCCCTGGCGCATCGAATAAAAGGAAAATTAAAATAGCCCGGCGGGCAGCTGTCTGGACATTCGGACAGATGCCTGCTGGGCTATTTTATGTGCGCGGATGGTCACTGGAGATTTTCGTCTTCCCGGGCTTCTTTTGCGGCGGCTTCTTCTTTTTTGAGCTGCTCCAACCCCAGGCGTATTAATTCTACAGTCGCTTCCGAACGTGTCTGAAAACGGCGTTCAAAACGAAAATCCTCGATTTGCTGGAACAATTCATTGTCTACAGATACGGTATATCGTGGCTTAGCAGTGGCCATATTCATCACCTCACTGGTGATTATACAACAGTGAACCAGAGATGTAAACAATAAATTTGTGAAATACTACTTGACAGTGAACCGGTGAACCACTATAATAAGGCAAAAGGTTCAATGAACCACCGAACCAAGGGAGGCGAAAGCATGGCGACAGACTTAAAGAGGTTCACGATTTCCATTACGCCGAAAATGGAAGCGGATTTAGATTCGGCTAAGCAGAGACGCTATTACCGGGACACTCAAAATAATATGATCAGAGATTTAATTGTCCGGGGCCTTGAGGAAGCGGCAAAAGGGAAAAGGCGCGAAAGGACATATTAAAATGCCCTAACCCCACATAGCCGGACTGCCCATAAAGCCCACTATCGGAAACCAAATAATAAACAACATTATCTATACAGAGCAGACGCCACAGGATCCAGGAACAGGATATCCCTGCGCATGGCCCTGCTTCTGGGAAGCATGGAGGAGACATGGCACAGACGAAACGAAGAGAACGAGAGGCGGCACCCAGGAAGAAAAGCGTGTTGAGGAACTGGCGGCTCTATGTGATGTGCGCGCCCGCAGTGATATTCTTCACCCTGTTCGCGTACAAGCCCATGTACGGCATCCTCATCGCCTTCAAGAATTTCAGCATGCGGAAAGGGATCCTTGGCAGCCCCTGGGTGGGATTCCAAAATTTCGCGCGCCTGTTCACTTCCTACTGGTTCCCGGTCATCCTGAAGAACACCCTGACGCTGAGCCTGCTGACGCTGGTCCTGGGCTTCCCCATCCCGATCGTCCTGGCGCTTCTGCTGAATGAGGTGAAGAGCAATCGGTTCCGGAAGACATTCCAGACCATATCCTACGCGCCCCACTTCATATCCGTAGTGGTCCTGTGCGGCATGGTGACGCTGTTCGTGAGCCCTACCTCGGGCATCATCAATAAATTCATCGCCATGACGGGGGCGGAGCCCGTGGCTTTCCTGCAGGAACCGGCCATGTTCAAATGGGTCTACGTGCTCAGCGGCGTATGGCAGGAGATGGGCTGGGGCAGCATCATCTACTTCGCCACCCTTTCCGGCGTGGACAAGTCCCTGATAGAGGCCGCGGAGATGGACGGCGCCTCCAGGCTCCAGAAGATATGGTACATCAATCTGCCGGTGCTGGTGCCCACCATCATCGTGCTGCTGATATTGAACTGCGGCTCCCTTCTGGGCGTGGGGTACGAGAAGGTGTATCTGCTGCAGAATGCCACCAATGTCAGCGCGTCCGAGGTCATCTCCACCTATGTGTACAAGGTGGGCCTGGAGCAGTCCGACTTCTCCTTTGGCACGGCGGCGGGACTGTTCAACTCTGTGGTCAATTCCGCCATCCTGATCGTCGCCAATGCCATATCCCGCCGGGCGACCCGGACCAGTCTGTTCTGAGGAAAGGAGTACATAGACTATGAAGAGCCAAAAAGTGAGAAGAGATACCGGCACAGGCGACAGGATATTTGTCATCGTCATGTACATCATATTGATTCTGCTGTTGATTCTGATGCTGTATCCTCTGATATTCGTGGTCAGCGCATCCTTCAGCAATCCCAAGGCGGTGGCAGGGGGCGACATGATCCTCTGGCCGGTGCAGCCGTCCCTGGATGGATATAGATACCTGATGCAGTACACCGAGATATGGACAGGCTATGTGAACACCGTTTTCTATACGTTCCTGGGCACGGTACTCAATCTGGCGGCCACGCTGCCCTGCGCCTATGCCATGTCCAGGAGGGACCTGAAGGGGAGAGGGCTCCTGATGGTGTTCTTCATGGTCACCATGTACTTCAGCGGCGGCCTGATCCCGGGATACCTGAACGTGAAGCAGCTTGGGCTTCTGGACACCAGGACTGTGATACTGATCGGCGGTCTGGTCTCCGCGTATAACCTGATCGTCTGCCGTACTTACTTCATGACCGCCATCCCCATGGAGATTCAGGAGGCGGCCATCATAGACGGCTGCGATGACTTCCAGATATTCAACCGGATCGTATTCCCTCTGTCCAAGGCCATCACTGTGGTCATGGCGCTGTACTATGGCGTAGGGCGCTGGAATTCCTATTTCACGGAGATGATCTATCTGAAAGACAGAGGAAAGTATCCCCTGCAGCTGTTCCTGCGGGAGATCCTGACCAGGAGCACATTCGCCCAGACCGCCATGGCGGAGGGCAAGTCCTTTTCGGTGGAGGAGATGATGGTCCTGATCAAGCAGGCGGACACGGCGAACATGCTGAAATACGGCGTCATCGTGCTCTCTACGGCACCCATGCTCTTGATTTATCCTTTCCTGCAGAAGTATTTCGAGAAGGGCGTGATGATCGGTTCTGTCAAGGGCTGACGGCCGGAGGGCCGTGTGGGGATGCCGCAAGGGTAACTGCGTATCGACGGAGCCTGTGGATTCCGGAATAGTACATTCGGGAGAAAAGGCTTTCCGGAGATATGTATATTATAAAATCATACCAGGGAGGTATAAGGAATGAGAAAATGTTCTAAGAAGCTGCTGGCCGTGCTGACGGCAGCGGCAATGGCCTGCGGCCTGGCAGCCTGTGGCGGCGACAGTAAAGAATCTTCTTCCGGCGCTCCTGCCGGGGAAAGCAGGGCGGAGGAGGGCGGCAAAGAGGAAGAGGGCAGCGATGCAGCTGAGGGCAGTGGGGAAGGAGAAGCGGAGAGCGGCGGGAGCGGAGAGGCCTCTGCTGCGGGCCGTATCTCCCAGGAGCAGATTACGCTGGAGGTGACAGGGCCGCAGCCCTCGGGTCTGGAGGATTGGACAAAGCTGGCAGTCATCGAGGAGTACGCCGACCGCTTGGGGATCCGCCTGAACTGCAATTTCTATCAGACCGACTGGGAGACCCAGCGCACCCTGATGGTGGCAGACGACAAGGTGCCGGATCTGGTCATCAATGCGGGCATTGGCATAGGCGACATGAACAAGTGGGGGGAGGAGGGATATTTCCTGAACCTGAAGGACTATATCCACCTGATGCCCAACATGCAGAAGACCTTCGAGGAATATCCCGGGCTGGAAGCGTTTGTCACTGCCTCTGACGGCAGCATTTATGGACTGGCCAGGGTCAGCGTGGATCTGACTGACCGTCTGTCCAGGACCTATATCAACAGGAAGTGGCTGGAGAACCTGAATCTGGAGGTCCCATCCACCATCGATGAGCTGTACGATGTGCTGAAGGCCTTCAAGGAGCAGGATGCCAACGGCAACGGCGACCCCAACGACGAGGTGCCCATGCTGTATCAGGCAAGCTATTATGCCGTGGAAAATGTGCTGCTGAATGCCTACGGAATCAGGATGGGAGGCGTGGGGAGCCCTGGCTATCTCCTGGAGGCAGAGGAGGACGGCAAGGTCTACCTGGTGAATACCACGGATGCCTACAGGGAGTTTCTGAGGTTCATGCACAGGCTGTACGCAGAGGGACTGATGGAACAGCAGGCCTACACCATCACCTCCGATGAGATCACCAGCAAGCAGCAGGGCGATGTATACGGGTTCTTCGGCTGTGGTTCCGCGCCCTTCGTCATGGCGAACAGGGACATCAGCTATGACGCCGAGTGGGTGGGCCTGGCGGGTCTGACTTCCAGCCTCCACAGCGAGAAGACTGCGCCTCTTGCCACTCCCGTGGGAAGCAGCATCACGATCGCGGTGGGCGCAGACACCGAACATCCCGAGGAGGTAGTGAAGTTCCTGGATTACTTCTATTCGGAGGAGGGCAAGCTGGCTGCCACCAGAGGATATGAGGGCGTCACGTTTGACTATGTGCATGATGACGAGCTTGACTTCGACAATCCCCAGATGCGCTGCCCGGAGGGCTATGCCTCCGACGAGGAGTATCGCTATAAGGGGGCGGTCATCAATACCGGATTTAACCTGGTGGAGGAGAATGCCGTGAGGGCGGCCCTGTTCGAGGTTCCCATGGATACCCTGCTCAGGGACAATGTCGTCAAGACCTACGGCTGGGCGGCTCTGACAGCCTATGCGAACCGTCAGGAGGGCATCAGCTTTGTGGACATGTTCCCCCGCATCGCCTACACCACTGAGGAGGCGGACGCAAGGCTGACCCTGTACAATGACATCAACAAGTATCTGGAGACCACCAAGGCGCAGTTCATCACCGGAGAGCTGGATCTGGACGCTGACTGGGACAATTATGTCGGCACGCTGGACCAGATGGGCCTGGCCGATCTGCTTGCAATCGAGCAGGGCGCATATGACAGATACCTGTCCGTAGTCCAATAAGGAGCTGGACAGTACAGAGGCATCCCACAGAGAAATGCAAAAGCCCCGCCCCCTGCCGTGCTGTAAGGCAGGGGGGCGGGGCTTTCTGTCATTGACGCAGCTTATGGAGCCTGGCGCATTTCCCCATGTTTTACTAATATTCCGTAGTATACACTGAAATCCCGCTGCTCTCCGGCAGGTTCTCCAGTATGGTGTTCTGCCCGCACCACACCGCCTGGAAATCGCTCAAGCCCTCCAGGGGCTTTAAGCTGGTGACATTGTTGTCCGTGATGTTCAGGTACTGCAGCTTTGGCAGGCCCGCCACGAATTCGATGCTGTCTATCCCCGTGGACTCCAGATGGAGCTCCGTCAGGTTCGGGAAATGGCTGAACATATCGTAATGCTCCGACAGCTTTACCCTGTCCCCGTTATTGTAGGTGGGGTCATGGAGGATGGAGATGTCGTTCATGGACAGGAGCTCCAGGGTCTCGTTGGTGGGGATGGCGGCGAAGTCCATGCCCACCTGGCAGTCGTCCAGATACAGATACTGCAATGTAGGGATGCCGAATATCTCCTCCACATTTCCGAAGACGGACGTGTCGTCAAGGCTCAGTATGGTCAGCTTCGGCAGATGGGTCAGGGGCTCCAGGGAGCTGGTATAGGAGGAGAAATCATTGATGTACAGCACCTGGATCTCCTGCAGGGAGGCGAACATATCCAGGGAATCCCCGCTGCAGTCCTCCAGGGAGAGGTAGGTCAGGCCCACCGCGTCCTTTACGGGGGACACGTCCCGCACACCCTTCAGCGCCAGGGACCGGAGGTCCGTCAGGTTCGCAAAGGAGGGCATGATGCCATTATAGTTTCCGCTCATCTCCAGGGCCAGCTCCTTTAAGAGCGACAGATCGCCGATGACGGAGTAGTCCGTGGTGTTATAGGAGCCGTCCAGGTACAGATACAGGTACTCCAGCTGGGGGCAGTCCCCCAGGGCGTCCACGCTGGCGATCTGGGTGCTCTCTATGGTCAGGTTGGTCAGCGCGGGCATGCTCCTGACGAAATCGATGCTCTTGAGCTGGTCGGACTGGATGCTCACCTCCTCCAGGCAGGGCAGGGACATCAGCGGGGAGAAGTCCGTGAGCCTGTCGCAGCCCGACAGGGCCAGGCCCAGCAGGTCGGGGAACTGCTCCAGGGCGGAGATGTCCTCCAGCCCTGCATAATCCGCCTTCAGGTACATGAGGTTGGGGAAGGCGTCCAGCCCCGACAGGCTGGAGGCAAGGAAGGAATCGTATACGCCCAGCTCCGTGATGGATTCCGGATGGGGGACGATGGAGGCCATCTCGGTGATGCTGTTCTCGGCGTAAAGGCCGGTGAGGGATTCCAGGCCCCTCAGGTCCCCTTTCGAAAGGGAATCGTCGATGGAGATCCACTCCAGCCCGGTAAAGCAGGACAGGTCGGAGA
>CAMQOJ010000138.1 GCA_947003375.1 uncultured Lachnospiraceae bacterium | reverse complement strand
AGGCTGAAATCGGCGCAGGAAAAGCCCGCCTGCTTCAGTCTCCGGAAACCATCCTCCGGGCGGTCATCATATACGACATTTTTAGTCTGTACGCCAATCCTCATTATTCCGCTCCTTGTCACTGCCCCTTGCCCCTGCTTCTCATCTCTGTTGCTCCAAATGTTCAAAGCTATCGTTCCCCCTGTTCCAGAACCATGCAGACAGCCCGTGGTTTGCTTCGCTTTCCACAGTTTAGGAACCGTCCTGGTTCCGGCTAATTGCGAAGCAATTTGCAGGAATTGTCAAAAATAATTTTTTGACAATTCCTTACGCCCGCGGTCACAACATTTTCCGCGCCTTGTCCCTGTTGCTTCAAATGTCCAAAGCCATCGTTCGCTCCGTTCCAAAGCCAGGCAGGCAGCATGTGGTTCGCTCCGGTTTCCGCAGCTTATACTCCCAGTCAAAAAACTTGCCATGGAACCAGACTCACGAGCCGTAGAGTCTGTGGGCATCGCGGCAGGTTTTATCGCTCGTGAGTATAATCGAAGCGGCCTCTCCGCTGTCTGCTTCGCCTCCCTGCGGCTCGCTCAATATCTCTGCAGTCTGTCAAAGTAGAAAGAGGGCATATATTCGTCATTAAAAAATTCGATGGGATTGGTGACCTGCATCCCGCGGAGTTGCTGCTCAATCTCGCGATAGTAGATATTGCAGATGAATATGGCACAGTCTTTCGGCAGGCAGGCCAGGCTCTCGGGAGCCCTTACCTCCAGGCCACAGAAGGTGGTTCCCCAGAGGGAGGGATTGTTGTCGCAAGTGAATAGCGGCGGGTATTTCTCACCGTAGCATTTCATGTAGTTCCGGCACATGTTCCCGGCGCCGAACAGCACGATGGAGGGGTATTTCTTTAAGGTATTCTCTATTCCAATCTGCCATTTGAAGTACTCGGCCACAGACTTCGCCAGCGTCAGAAGCTGCGGGCGGAGTATGGGCGAAAATACTGCTGCCGTATCCGAAAAGTCCAGTACCAGCTCTCCGTCGAAACCGCTTTCCCGCAGCCCGCGTATCAGGCCCAGCCAATCCGTTCGGGGCTGGCTGGCGCACACGGCGGTGAAAGGGAGCAGCGAGCTTTCCTGCTGCCCATCGCAGTCACGCAGGATGACTGCCTTGACGCGGCTGCCCAGCTGTACCGCGATTTCCCGCATGTTCTGGCCACACAGGTTGTAGGTGCCTGTATTCATGCAGAAGCCGAAGCGCTCCTCGCCTGCGGCTTGGTTCAGGCTGTCCACCCAGGATGCTGCCTCGTCTGCCTCGGCGCAGGCTCCGCGAATCAGATGGCCGTTCAGGCTCCGGCACTGGTTCTCCAGGAGGATGGTGATGCCGCTTTTCCTGGCAGAATCCCCAAGGCTCAGATAAAAGTCCCTGTTCGTCTCCCATGTCTCTGCAGATGGCATGGCGGCGGGCAGGGGGCGCACAATCAGGTATCTGCTGCCCGCCTCGCCGCAGATCCGGATGCTTTCCCGGGTCAGCCTGGTCAGGAGTTCCTTTCCGTCTCTTTGCTTTGTATCCCTGCTTAAATATGGAGCTGTGGCTATCGGGAGGGTCAGATGTGTCTCTTTGCAGCTGCGCAGCAGCTTTCCGGCGGGATGTTCCGGCAGCTTTTCATTGGAATGTTGCGCGGGGGCTTGTACAAGGTTTTGGAGCCAGGTTCCCTCAGGACGTCGGGGCGGTTTCCCGCTTTGCGGGGCGGAGGGTTGTTTTGGTATTATGGCGCTGTTCTGATGCCCCGCCTGGGCGCAGGGTTTCCCGGCGCTTTCCAGTTCCGCCGGAGGGCAGTACATTGTAAAATCAAGCAGTATGTTTTCAAACCCTGCTTTTGCTATGTCCGAAATCCCCTGTCCCGGGCGTTCAGTGTCCACGTTTCCGGAGGGGGCGCATATCACATTCAATATTTTCTCCTCCCTGTCTGAGGTAGTGTCAACTTTTTATGTCTAAAATCGAATCACTCCAAGTAAAACCAAAGGTTCCAGAGCCGTAAGCATATGTCTCGCCTTTCTTGGGCTTACCCAACCAACATTTTGCTTCGGCCGACCAGTGAAGGCTGGGCTGAAAGCCTGGTTGTTTCAGCCTTGGTGTGGATTCCATAAGCAAAATATACTGGGCTAAGCCAACGGAAAGGGGCTCCTCTCAGGCTGCGGTCTGTCAGGCGGCTGGATTACAGGAGCTTCTTCTCGATCAGGGACTTTATGCGGGTGGAGCTGGTGCTTTCCGTATAGGGGAAGAATACCATCTCGGCTCCGTGTTTTTCCAGAAATTCTTTCTCTGCAAGCCAGTCGGGGTTGTCTACGTAGTCGCTGCCGGAGAACTGGCAGTCGAACCGGTACAGTTTCCAGGCATCTCTGGTGCCATTGTAATTCAGGGGAATCTCCACCGCTTCGTCCACATAGCGGCAGGAGCGCACCATTTCTATCCGTTCGGCAAAGGGGATGAAGGGATCCACTTCCTTATGCTTCCTGACCCCTTCGTCCGTGACTACGCCTACAATCAGGTAGTCGCACTGTTCCTTGGCTCGCCGGAACATGTTCAGGTGACCTATGTGGAACAGGTCGAAGACACCTGCTATGTAGCCTGTGTGGTATTTTTTTCGGTTCGGAAATTCCTGTGGTTCTGCATGCTCCGGCATGGTTGGGGGAGTTCCCGATTCCCCGGTCTTTTTCGGTTCCGGGCATGTGCCGACGTCCTGGGGCTTTTGGGAAGCCAGGGGGCATCCTGCTTCCGGATGGGGCGGCGTATCGGGTTGTCCCATGGTGGGTCTCCGCTTTCTGGGGTACGCTTTGTGGGAGTCGTAAATGCTGTATTCTTTCACGTTCATGGCATCCAGCTGCTTCATGACAGACAGGTAATTCTTGATGCAGATGAGCACCTTGTATTCTCCGCTCTGCAGTTGGCTGAGCAGCTCCGGGGACTGTATGGGAATGCCTTCCAGTACCTGTCCCCATTTTCCCCGGCTGTTGTCCACAATGGCGTAGACCGGGTAATCCTGCCGGTACAGCGCGAGGAATTTTCGGGTGAAGGCACCGGAGCCGAAGAGGATCAGCTTCCTGGTGTCCGCATTGCGGAAAATATCCACAAATAACCGCTGATATTCCTCCTCCGAATAGTTCATGCGCTGGCGGTTGGAGTTCACCACCTCGGCGTTGCGCCTGCATTTTTCATGGTAGGGGCGCAGTTCTTTTTCCTTTCTCAGGGCTGTCAGGAACTCCCATTCCATCCGTCTCCATTGATCCAGCCGCTCGGTCAGCCCGTAGCGCTGGAAAAGGACATCTATGGGCAGCACTTTCTGCAGTTCTATGTTGCCGGAATAGAATGTGGCGATCATCCGGGCGATGATGGCATTGGCCGGATAGTTCTCCTGGCAGAATTCCTGGTCGTAGAACAGGAATTTTCCGTCCTGATGGAAGCTGTTCAGGGGAACCATGTCCAGGTATCCTTTTTTCAGGATAGCTCCCTGTCCGTCTCCTTTGTCAGGTTCCAGGATTTCAGAGGAATGCAGAATCATTTCACGGAAACTGTCCATTTCCTGCAGGAATTTTTCCGTATCTGTCAAAAGGAGGTTTTTTAAATATACCTGGCCTACTTCTGCCTCCATGTATGGCATGACGTAGACGCCGTCTTCCATCCGGGCATCCACCACGGGGATTCCATGCTGCGCTAGGTCTCTGCCATGCTCTATCAGTCTCTCCAGCTTTGTCCGACCCTCTGGATAGGCTGCGATTTTCTCTACCATCCGTCTGTTTTTTCGGTTGACTGCTGCTGTATGATGCTCTGCTGTCTCTGCCTGGCTGGCGGTTTCCTGTGGGGCCGCCGCATCCCGAATCACGGTGAGGAGCGCGTCTTCCCTGCCTCGCTCCAGGGAGCTTGTGACTTGAAGGACGTCGGAATGGTTTCCGTCCAGGGAGCACTCAATCAGGTAGGCATTGGCCATTTGGTGGAACATGCCATTTTCGGTCAGGCCGGCATACAGGCTCTCTTCCTCCAGGAAGACGGAATCGGGATAGTTGTAGGTGGGAAAGAGTCGGTTGGCCAAGTCCTCGTTGGGCAGGTAGTCTTCCGCGTAGATCAGGCTGGGGTTCCTTAAGTCGGGGAGGACTGAGAAGAAACGGGCGGATGTCCAGCCTGTGTTCCGGAGCATCTGTCTTATTTCTGCGGGATTGTACATGCGGCCTTTGAAAGTATCTTCCTTTTTGGAGTAGGCTCTGCGGTAGTTTTCGATTCCATCGAAGTTGCGCTCTGTGTAAGGGTCTCTGTCGCCGCAGAAATACCGGATGCCGAAGCGGTTGTTGAGGCCTAATAGCAGGCGGCCTTGCGGCTTAAGGAGGCTGCGCCAGGACGCAAGGAAGGTTTCCGGGGCAGGGTGCTGCTCCAGATTTTCTATGCAAATGATGTAGTCGAAGCTTCCCTGCCACTCCTGGTGCCGGGGTTCCTGGATGGTCTGTTCGCAGGGGGCAGACGTGACCTGGAACAGGCGGTCGGTGAGCAGTTCTGCTATGGGGTCTTCAGGTCTGCCGATGTATAGGATATGGGGCTTTTTTTCTGAAATGGGAATATCCCTGGTCGCCCTTGCTGCTGGCGCGAAATCGTACCAGTGCAATAGTCCTTTTTGTATTTCCCGTATAAGCATCTCCGGCTGTATCATCTTTCAATCAGTCCTCTCCCCTGCCTTATGTCTTTGCCTGACGGCCGTTATCCGATCAGCACTTCCTTTCCGCAGAATGCAAAACCGTACTTTCGAATGCGTTCTGTCGGAATGCCTTTGGCCAGCAGCGCTGCGTCGTAACGCATCGTTTCAATCTGGTCAAGAGCTGTCTGCACTGTATCCTCTAATGTCTTCTCCCTTTTGGGGTTCTTTACCTTGAATTCTATAATAATTGCATCTCTACCGCGATTATTTATGATTGCATCTTTACTGTGATTATTTATGATTGCGTCCTGGCAGCCGGGGCTGCGGATGCCCTGGGTGCCGTGAGGCTCCGGCTCCTTACTTATCCCTGTGACCCTGGGCTCCAGCACGATATCATATTGCCCGAAGCCGCTTTCCCTGTCAGGTTTCCTTACCCTATCAGCACTTCCTTTCCCCGGAATGCAAAACCATACTTTCGGATCCGTTCTGCCGGAATGCCCTTAGCCTCCAGGCTTGCCGCATATTTCATGCTTTCAATCTGCTCCAGCGCTGACCGTACCGTATCTTCCAGCGTCTTCTCACCGTCCTCCGGGTCATGAACCTTAAATTCCAGAATAATGGCATCGTTTTGGCCGCAAGGCTCCAACAGCACATCATATCTTCCAAAACCGCTTTCCCTATTGGAAGTGACGGTATATTGCCCCTTTAAATCCACCAACAGTCCCAGCACAAAACCATGATAGAACTTTGATAATAGAATCGTCTCTTCGATTCTATTATAGAACCGCTCCGGCTCCTTGGCCTCTGAAGGCCTGTTGCCGCTGTCGAAAAAGCTGAATGTGCTCAAGGCCACCCTGTTCATATAGCGGTTCATCTCCCGGAGGTTCCCTTTCAGCAATGCATTCACGAATCCATTATAAGCCGGGGTATAGTCCCTGAACCACCCTCTTATCATCTCTTCAAACATGGAACGAACCTCCCTGTTGGTCAGGGACAGATTATATTCCTGCCTGCCGCTCTCCGCATCAAAGACCACGGAATCCGCGCGCAGATAGCCGCTGGCCAGAAGCATGCTCCAGACCGCGCCAATTCTGTAATCCAACTGGTCAAATACAATCTGCTCGTCAATCTCTGTGCAGAAAGTCCTGCCCTGAAGCAAATCCTCCATCGTTATCTTCACATCCGGGTCTCCCTCCCGAATCAATTTCCCCACAAGGCTGTTGGAACTGGTGTTAGCCCAGTAGGTGCCCAAATTTCCCGTCTTCAGATAATTCAGGATAGACCAAGGATTATAAATGTCCCGTCTTTCTCCAAAAACAAATCCATCATACCAGTATCTGACCTCTGCCATTTTGTCCCCAAGCCCATATTCTCTCAATGAGGCTGCCACTTCTTCCTCTGTGAATCCGAAGCTGTCCGCATACATATCAGATGTGGTGGTCACAACCGCCAGATTGTTTAAGTCTGAAAAAATAGATTCCTTACTAACTCTTGTAATCCCTGTCATAATTGCCCGGTCAAGATAAGGATTCGTCTTGAACGTCGCATTGAAGAATGTCCTGATGAAGTCCACCATCTCCCGCCAGTAGCCATGCACATATGCCTCCTGCATGGGCGTATCATATTCGTCCAGCAGAATGATGACTTTCTTTCCATAATACCGCGAAAGATAGTTCGACAGGGCGTTCAGGGAATCGGAGGCGATGTAATCCTCCATTTCCGCAGATACCTTGCGGAACCTTCCCTTTTCATCCGCGTTCAGGCCGTTGCCCTCCAGCAGATAATCGTACTTATTGTACAGATTTGTGATTATCTGGCATATCTTTTTCCTGGCGTTGGAAAAGGATATCTCCTTTACATTCGCAAAGGAAAGGCTGATAACGGGATAGGTTCCCTGTAGGTTCCTGTATTTGTAATTCCCTGGAAGGGGATTTTCTTCTTTCTGGGGATTTTCCCTTTCTGGGGTATTCTCCCTGTCAGATGATTTTTCCTCCCAGATGGCTAGCCCCTGGAACAGGTCGCCCCGGTCTGCATATTCCAGAGAAAAGAACTGCTCCAGCATACTCATGTTCAGGGTCTTGCCGAAGCGTCTGGGGCGGGTAATCAAGGTGACGACATCTCTATTTTCCCACCATTCTTTGATGAATCCTGTTTTGTCGATGTAAAAGCAGTTTGCCTGAATCAATTGCTCAAAATTCTGATGACCTATGCCGACTACACGCGCCATATCCTGCCCTCCTGGGTTTTTCTATAAGGAAAATGCGAGAATCTGTTGTGTTTTATTCTAGCATTTTGTGTGGGGGCGTGCAATTACTTTTTACCCGATCTGCTGATATTAAATTGCACACTGAGGCCTAAGAGCAAGCGGCCTTCCAGCTTTAGGCGGCTGCACCAGGACGCAAGAAAGCTTTCCGGGGCAGGCTTCTGCTCCAAAATTTCTATGCAAATGATGTAGTCGAAGCTTCTCCTGGTGCCAGGGTTCCCTGATGGTCTGCTCGCAGGGAACGCACACTGTCCGCAGGCAGCGGGCAGCTCCGCAATGGGGTCTTCCCGGGCACCGATATAAAGTGCAATGCCGCTTTCTGCCGTGGGGACTTTTTTCGCGGCAGACACTTCGAAGCTGTACCATTCCAGCAGGCCTTTCTGTATCTCTCGTATGAGCGTCTCTGCGTGTGCCATCTCTTCGCTCATTCCCCTCCTGTCTCCAGATTCAAAGTATAATGCTCCCTCCATAAGACCAGCACATGTTGGGCGGTGTGCAATAAAGGATTTTTATTTATGCCCAAATCTCCCTGATAAACTTTTTTCTCTTACATAGGTCTGTTCCTGTTTTCCGTTGCTGACCAACAAATATCCATTTACATTCAATATACGCTTTATCCATCTCATCTTAGCTACACTATCCGGAAAAATCCGTGTATGTGTCTCTATACACAATTGATTGAATTTCATCCCTGATTCCAAAATTTCCGGAAGCGCCATAAATTCAGAACCCTCAATGTCCATTTTCAGCAACTCGATATGATTATGGCCGAACTTTTTCATTAATGTCTGCAATCGGTAGACCTGCATTTCTATTTTTTCACTGCTTGTCCACGGTGCAAAATATTCCGAATAATCCTGGCCTGAACTGGGACGGTAGAACGTCTTAAGCGCGTCTTCGTCAGAAAGTCCATATGGATAATATTTTATCTTCTCCTGAAGTTTCTGTTTCTTCATGTCTTCAACCACCTCAGGGCTGGGGTCAAACGCATAAACCTCCATATTATACCTTTCTGCCAATTCCCTCTCAAAAGAAAAGTCGAATCCAATCCCGAATGAATAAGCGATGGCTTTGTGTTTCCCTAAGAGTAATTCTGGAACAATCTGAAAGGTGGCTTTCGTCCCACATCGGATTGTATTTACTTCAATATCGTTCATCCCCTGGAAGAACTCCTCAAAGCAGGTATATACCTCTAATCCTTTTGCTTTCAGTTCCTCAACAACACTTTCTCTTGCCAGTGCAGAGTCAATCGCCACAATAAAAGGCAGGGAAGAATATCTCACAATTGCTTCCTCTTTTTTATACACTTCACATCCATAATATAAAGGAATATTCTCCGCGTCTCTGTCACAAAATGCTTCCACATGGACATTTTCTTCTGCAAGAGCCAGGAACACTCTCCCACCTCGATATCCTGCGCCATAAATCACTACCGGACGATTTTTCTCCATTTTGAATCCCTTTCCCATCTCTGTAAGATATTCATAAATCGTATTCTTTAAGTCCTTATGGTTTTCCACATTTGATTTGTATGTCAGCTTCTGTACGAACGTGCCCTCTACGTATTTTTTATAGCTGTCTTTGTCGAATACTTCCATGAGATGCTTTCCAAGCTCCAATGCCTTTTCATTGTTATGGGGAACAGCCCTCAATTGTTCTTCCGTGTCAGGAAATATATTGCAGGCTATCGCGATAATATAATCAATCATGAGATATTGCTTTATTTTATCTTTTACAGAAAAATAGTAAAAGAAACATTCCTGCAAAAAACGGAACAGTCTGTTTCCCGGTTGTGCCCAGAAAAACCAACCTGCCCAGATTGTATTTGTACAAAATTGCGTTTCAGGCAAGCTCCTGGTATATATCGGATAAGTCATCATCTCCTGCTTTAAAGGCTTCCGTACAAACAACGTGGAATCCATCCAAAAACCGCCATATTTGTACAATAAAGCTGCTCTTACCATGTCAGACAGCGTCGCCAAAGAAATATTTCCCGCTTTCACCTTGGCAAGCACATAGTCCGGCAGAACAATATAATCCCCATAGTTCTCTTCCGAAATAATTACATGTTCTACGCCTTCCGGCAAGTTCTTTTTCTGGCTCTTTAAGCATGCTTTTACAATTTCAGGCGCCCGTTCCTCACCCTGCCACCAGCATGTCCATGCCACTGTTTTTCCATTGGGTTCCGGCATATTCAAGTCCAGACAGTTCTCAGGAAATCCTTGGATAAATAAGCTCAAATCGTTCTTGACTTCCTGATAAGGAATCTCCTGAAAGAGATTGAAATCTATCGGAACCACTATGGTCGCTGTATCCTCTAGGCAATCACATATCTCATCCGTAAACCGCCCCCCCAATGTAAGAAAAATATAATCCCCCGGGACAATCTTTGCATCACGCCTGCTTAGCACTGGAATGTCCCTGACTTTTTCCGAGTTACCACTGGTCTCAGACACTATGATAC